>JANZZB010000087.1 GCA_026419635.1 Clostridiales bacterium
TGGTGTAACAATTTAAGATCCAAGAAAGTTCCGCATGTGCGGAAACGTGACTCTGAATAAACAGAATATTTTTTTCCGGATCAAGCCCGCAGGCGACAAGCTGAGCTAAAACTTCAAGAGTTTGCTGTCTAAGGCTTGAAGGGTCCTGACGGACGGTGATTGCATGCATATCGACAACACAATATAAACAATCGTAATCATCCTGCAATAGTACCCAGTTTTTAATAGCGCCCAGATAGTTTCCGAGGGTTAATTTTCCGCTCGGCTGGACACCGCTGAAAATTCGTTTTTTCTGTTCTGCTTTTATATCCATTATAAGCTCCGTGCAATACCGCGCATAAACCTTAGAACATAGACATCAAAGTAGATGCGACAGTTCCCGCAAAATATGACGTGCGGTTCGCCATATATTTTTATTTCAGGTATTGATTTAACGCTTCGCTCATCAGTTTAACGCCTTTTATGATTTGCTCTTTTGACGGCATGGAATAATTTAAACGAATCGCAGGGCAAACTGCGCGATCGTCAACCATAAAGGTTGAACCGGGAACAGCTGCCACTTTTTTGTCGGAAAACAGCTTGCAAAGCGCAACGCCATCCGAACCGGCAGGGAGCTGACACCAAAGGAAAATACCGCCGTCGGGACGAGTGTAGCTTACCCGTTTATCAAAATTCTGATCAAGCTCAGACAGCATCAGATCTCGTTTCGAACGGTAAAGATTCCGAATTTCTTCAATATGTTTGTCAAGATCGCAGTTTTTTAAATATTCAGCAACGAGCATGCTGAAGAATTGGTTGGTATGCACGTCGGATACTTGTTTAGCGACTACCATTTTATCGATGACTTGTTTTGGACCAATGGCAAATCCCATACGTATTCCAGGCGACAGAATTTTGGAATAAGAACCAGCGTAGAGTACCAACCCTTCTGTATCAAGACTTTTAATCGGAGGAACGTATTCCCCAGAGTAACGCAATTCAAAATAGGGGTTGTCTTCAAGAATCATGACATTATATTTTGAAGCAAGCGCGAGCATCGTCTTTCTGCGTTCGAGATTCATAGTACGGCCGGATGGATTTTGGAAAGTAGGAATAATATAAATAAATTTTACATTTTTTTCTGTTTTTAAAGAATGCTCAAGCGCATCCATTTTCATGCCGCCTTCATCGGAATCAATGCCGACAAGTTTAACATTATAAGATCGAAACGCATTTAAAGCACCAATAAAGCTCGGATTTTCACAAAAAATAACGTCGCCCTCGTTAACCATTACTTTTGTAAACAGTTCAATTGCCTGCTGTCCGCCGCTGGTAATAATCAATGAGTCGTCCGATGTTCCAACCTGATATTTTTCTTTTAATCGTTTTGCTGTAAGCTCCCTGAGAGGCATAAACCCTTCGGTGATGCCGTATTGCAATGCGCCGGCTGCATTTGTTTCAAATAGACGTTCTGCAATTTTAGACATTTCTTTCGCAGGAAAAGTCTCCGGATCCGGATTTCCGCCGGCAAAGGAGATGACCTCGGGATTTTCAAGAACCTTAAAAATTTCCCGGATGGCAGACGGCTTAAGCGTCGATATCTTGTCAGAAAAGGGATAATTCATTTTGCTCCTCCCATTTTATATAAACATATTGAATTTTCATTATATTTTATCATTTATCTTATGTTCATGCAATGTTTGCATTTCATGTATAGTTTTTTCTCTACTGGAAAAACTGAGGGAAAAGGAGGCATTCGGAGCATGACTCGCAAAAATACAGTTCGTTTAATAAGCTTCACAGTAGCTTTTTGTGTAGTAACTCTAGGTTTTGCAATCGCTGGCTGGAGGCAGGCAACTTTATATCAAAGATATTTGGAATACGGTAATCAGAGAGCGTTTTCCAATTTGGTTACGAGTATATCAAATCTGGATAGTGCACTTCAAAAAGGCGTTTATGCAAATTCTCCCTCAATGATCAGCTCGCTCGCGGCACAGATATGGCGCGAATCATCCAATGCAAAAGCGAACCTTTCTCAAATGCCGCTAAGCAATATTAATTTGGATCAAACACAGAAATTTATTTCACAAGTTGGAGAATACGGTTATACGGTTTTGCGAAAAGCATCGTCGGGCGAATTACTTAGCGATGAGGACAGAAAAATAATTCGTTCGCTTTCTAAAACCGCGGACAAGCTGGCTATGGAGCTTGAGGAAGTAAAAACAAAATATGATGCGGGCTCCTTAAAATTGGGGCAGAATCAGACGCAAAAAACATTTTCTGCTAAAGCTGCGGATAGTACGTCCGATGGTGGTTTTGACGGAATTGAGAAAAATTTTCCGGAATATGCAGCACTTATTTACGATGGACCGTACTCCGACCATATTGAAAAAATGGAGCCTGTCTTTATCAAAGGAAAACCGGATATAACGGAAGCGGAAGCAAAGAAAAAAGCGGCGAATTTCTTAAAAACCGAACCTGATAAAATCAAATCCAGCGGCTCGTCAAATGGAAAAATCAAAACGTATACTTTTTATTTGGAGTCAAAAGAAGGAGAAATATCGGTTGAGATTACGAAAGCGGGAGGATATATTCTGCAGGCTACCGATTCCCGAGCGGGGGGAGAAAAAAAGATTTCAGCCGAAGACGCGGTAAAAAGAGCGGCATCTATATTAAATTCGCTTGGATTTCCGAACATGAAAGAAAGTTATCATACTGAATATGACAATGTTGTCACTGTCAATTTTGCCGCAACGGTAAAGAACGTGATTTGTTATCCTGATTTAATAAAAGTTTCCGTATCCTTAAATGATGGCTCGCTCCGAAGCATTGATGCTTACGGATATATTATGAATCATAAAGAACGTAATTTGCCTGCACCCACAGTATCCATGGACGTAGCATCCAAAAATGTAAACAATGGGCTTAAAATACTATCAAAATCGCTTGCGGTTATTCCAACAAACGGATTAAATGAAGTTTTTTGCTACGAGTTTAAATGTGCAGACGCGACCAAAAGGCATTTTATTATCTATGTAAATGCTAAAACTGGATCGGAAGAAAATATTTTGATTTTAATTGAAAACGAAAACGGAACACTGGCTATGTAAAAGGTTGAGCTTAAAGTTGAGCTTAAAATGGTCAGACTCCGAAAATATTAGAAAGTCCTTAGGCAGGCAGACACTTAAAAAACTATGGAATTTACGTCTGCTATTTATTCCGGTTTAAGTTTTCTGGAATGGGGCAAGATAGTAAAAACATGTAAAGCCTGAGATTTTTCTCAGGCTTTTTTAGATTGTTTTCAAACTAAATCTCTGAATAATCGGGGGTAATGTTATAAAAAACGTTGGACATGTTATTGTAGAAAGTTTGGTTGCCGCAACCGTTCTTTTTATACTGGCAAGAATTATGGGTAAGAAACAAATTTCGCAGCTTACTTTTTTTGATTATATCGTCGGAATCTCGATCGGATCGGTTGCCGGTACCATGTCGGTTCAAAAAGATATAACCATTCTTGACGGTGTTTCAAGCATGATTATTTGGTCACTGTTTCCGATCGTTTTTTACTATATTTCCAAAAACAGCATTATAGGCCGAAGATTACTCCGCGGGAAACCATCCATTTTAATTCAAAACGGTAAAATTATTGAATCAAATCTAAAACGGGAGCGTTTCACAATTGATGACTTATTAGAAGAACTTAGAAATACAGGAGTTTTTAATATTCAAGATGTCGAATTTGCAATACTGGAGACAAGTGGGAAACTCAGCCTATTAAAAAAAGCTTCGAAGCAGGCAGTTACAGTATCGCAGATGCAAATTCCGGAAGAATACCAAGGACTCTGCGCCAATATTATTATAGACGGAAATATTATGAAAGATAATCTAAATCTGCTTAATCTTACGGAGCAATGGGTTTTGAACGAGTTAAAAAAAAATAATGTATCATCGATTAAAGATATACTTCTTGCAAGTGTTGATACAAACGGGAAGCTTCATATCGATTATAAAAACAAAGACCCCAAAATTTTTGACGTTTTGAGCTAAAAACATTTTATTTAATCAAAAAGGCTTGCTTTTTACAGCAAGCCTGAAAGTATAATCATTACCAAAAAAACCCGCCACAGCAGCCGCCCCAGAAGCCAAACCAAGGCGAAAAGCAGCAGGGGTTGCAGCATCTACAGCTACGGTGACGATGACGGCAGCAGCCCATATAAATGCTCCTAACATATTTTGTATAGGGGAAATTTTATTCCCGCATTCTACAATATGCGACAATAAAGTAAACTGTGACGACAGTAATGATGAGGTTATACTATTTCCATTTTATGCATTTATGAATAAAATTTAGTAGAGTTATATATGATTAATTTCATATACTATGAATGACATCTCAATAGACGTTAGTTTATTGAATGTCTTATTACCGTGAATGACGGGCATAAATAAAAAATATCGTTCAAGGAGAGACTTTTTAACTTGTCTCTCCTTTTTATTTAAAAATTCTATATGTATTACGAGTCCTGAAAAATACAATTTGCGCTAAATAAAACCTCTAAATACCATATTTTGCTATAATTATACGTAAAAAATGGTGTTGAGGCTTTTATTTTTTTGTCATATTTTAAGGAGGATCAATTCATGAAAACGGCTGAAATGAGAATGGTTAAAAGGTACTTTGCGTTACTTCTTACTCTTTGTTTTGCGTTTCAAGTTACGGCATTCGGGGCAAATACTCAAAATGTAACTAAAAAGGTGGGGAATGACACGTATTCCCTTATGTATGACAGTGCACAACAGGCATCCAATAAATCAGATAGCAACAATGTAGATAATAACGGAAATCAAGAGAGCCGATTTATCATAAAATACCGATCGCAAACGGGGGGCGACGTTCCGGGGTTGTTGTCAAAAGATAAAGGCAGCGCCAAAGCGTTAAAACATGAGCGGTCGGGAAAGTTTGAAAAGCTGGTCTTAAACGAAAAGGTAAACCCGAAAGATCTGGCCAAACGGCTTAAGGATGACGGCGCCGACCAATATATCGAATATATCCAGCCGGACTTTAAGATGCAGTCTTTTGGTGGCAGCGAAGGGGCAAGTCAAGTCCGGCTACAGCGCAGGGAAGCAGAAACCCTAAATACAGGGAAAGCGGAAGTGACCGTGGCGGTAATAGATACCGGCATTGATATCACTCATCCGGCTTTCTCGTACAATAATACATATCAAATACAGCAGGATACGATTTGGAAAAATGTATCCGAAGTAGCCGGCGACGGGATCGACAACGACGGAAACGGTTATGTTGACGACGTAAGTGGATGGAACTTCTACGATGATAACGCAACAGTCTACGATTCTTCCAGCCCGTCTCAAAGCACGCATGGAACTCATGTGGCAGGCATTATCAAAACCGTTATCGAGAGTTACAATGTAAAAATTATGCCGCTCAAGGTTTTCGGGGAAAACGGGGCATATACCAGCGACATTATCGACGCGATTCATTACGCGGAAGCAAACGGAGCGAAAATCGTCAACTGCAGTTTCGGCAGCAGCGAGGATAACCTTGCTTTGAAAGAAGCAATAGAAGAATCCAGTATGCTTTTCGTTTGCGCCGTTGGCAACTTGCATTCCGATCTTGCGGCTGCTCCGGTCTATCCCGCCTGTTTCGGTCTGGATAATATCATCAGCGTCGCGTCTACAAACGCAAGCGGGGCGTTGTCCAGTTTTTCCAATTACAGTTCCAGTATCGCCGATGTGGCGGCCCGGGGAGAAAATATCAACAGTACCCTGCCGGGCGGGAGTTACGGTTATGAGAACGGGACATCCCAGGCGGCGGCGTATGTCAGCGGCGTTGCGGCCGCGGTACTCAGCGCCCAGAATAATCTCGCCGCCGCAGAACTCAGGCAACGGCTAATTAAAACTGCGGGCAAGTTATCCAATTTGCAGGATACGGTTATTGACGGCAGGCAAATAAATCTATCAAATGCGGTTCAAAATTTAGAGCAAACGGCAGTGGTACAAAATAATCCCACTTCCGATTCCGGGGATAGTGGAAGTACGCAAGCCGGTAGTGGAGATTATTCTCTTTTCAGTTATGGGAATGTTACGTTACATAACCTTATCACAAATGGGGGGTTTGAAAATGGGACATCTGATTGGAATGCAGGTGCGAATTCTATTGTTACAACATTTTCAAGGTTTGGTTCTCACTCTTTAAAAAATATTAATTCAACTGCTTATGGCTGTTATTGGCGTAATTCAGGTATTCATGTTATTGCAGGACATAAATATTATTTTCGGTCATCGTTAAAAGTTGTAAATGTAGTATCTGGCACTGTTTTCAATGTTTTGGGAATGTTTGATTCTATTGGTCAATGGCTGTCTAGTATACAAACAGGCTATACAACAGTACCATGTGATTGGAGAGATTCAAGCGGAATTCTTATAGCACCAGCAAATTCTAATTATTGCCAAATCTTTGTAGCAGACCACGATCAAAATAGTACATGTGAAATATATTCTGATGGTGTAATGCTTTTTGATCTC
>JANZZB010000088.1 GCA_026419635.1 Clostridiales bacterium
ATACAGTATGATGCATGGGTATTCCGTCCCCGGAGTGGTAACTAGAAAGCCTTTTGAAATAGGCGGATCGCTTGGAAGACCGGAGGCGACAGGACGCGGAGTTATGTTTATGACCCGGGAAATACTGAATCGTCTTGATATGGATATGACAAAAACACGAGTCGCCGTTCAAGGTATGGGAAATGTCGGATCGGTAGCGGCGCTGTTAATTAGCAGGGCCGGCGGTAAAATTGTTGCAGTTAGTGACGTATCCGGAGGACTTTATAACGAAAACGGTCTTGATATTGAAAAGATCTATGAACACGTTAAACAAAGAAAGTATTTAACCGATCTGGACATTCAGGATGCTAAGCGCATTACAAATGAAGAACTGTTGACATGCGATTGTGACGTTTTGATTCCGGCTGCACTTGAAAATCAATTAAGTGCTAAAAACGCAAACGATGTTAAGGCAAAAATCATTGTTGAAGGTGCAAACGGACCGACAACGAATGAAGCGGATGAAATTTTTGAAAAGAGAGGAATCGTGCTTGTCCCGGATATTTTGGCTAATGCAGGCGGCGTCATTGTTTCCTACTTTGAATGGGTGCAGAATATACAGTCGTTAACTTGGGATGAAGAAGAAATTAACAATAAGTTAGAAAAAATTATTATAAAAGCGTTTAATGACGTCTGGAACGAGAGCAAACAATACAATACTACGCTTAGAATGGGCGCAAATATGGTAGCTCTTGATAGAATTGTTAAAGCGAAAAAAGTAAGAGGAATATTCCCTTAAAAGAAAGGATATAATTGTTGGACTTTGTTTTGACGAAAAATGTTCCAACATTGGTGAAAATTACTGCAGGATTATTAAAAAAAGCCGCCGGAGCTCCGGCGGCTTCGTTTTATCTAAATGGCGCAAATATGTATCATTTCGAATTAAAAATTAACCAAAAAGTTTCATAAAACGATCCATAGCCTCAATCGTGTTTTCCCTTGTTGAGAAAGCAGTTAAGCGGAAAAATCCTTCTCCATTTTTCCCAAAACCAGCTCCGGGAGTGCCAACAACATTAGCATTTTCGAGCAGGAAGTCAAAGAAATCCCAGGATGCCATATTGTTAGGGCAGCGTAACCAAAGATAGGGTGAGTTTGTGCCGCCAGAGTAATACACACCGCATTTAGTTAAAGTTTCACCCATAATTCTGGCATTACCTCGATAGTAATCAAGCGGCTTTTTCACTTGAATCTGACCTTCTTCGGAAAATACAGCTGCAGCTCCACGCTGAATAATATAAGAGACTCCGTTGAACTTTGTTGTTTGACGGCGGTTCCAAAGTTTATTAATCGAAATATCTGCTCCATTAGATGATTTTCTAGTAAGAGCCTTTGGAACAATGGTATAACCGCAGCGTGTTCCGGTAAATCCTGCAGTTTTAGAAAGACTGCAAAATTCGATTGCACACTTTTCGGCACCGGGTATTTCAAATATTGAGCGGGGAAGTTCATTATCGATAATAAAAGATTCATAGGCTGCGTCGAACAGGATAATCGAGTCGTGCTCTAATGCGTAGTCAACCCATAAAGCAAGCTGCTTTTTGGAATATACCGCGCCGGTTGGGTTGTTGGGAGAACAAAGATAAATAATATCAGCGTGCCTGTTATCCGGAAGCGGAAGAAAATTGTTTCCTTCGTTAGCGTCCAAATATTCAATGTGTCTGCCCAGCATTAAATTAGAATCAACATAAACAGGATAGACGGGATCCGGTATCATGATAACGTTATCGTTTGAGAAAAGATCAGTTATATTACCGACATCACTCTTTGCTCCATCACTGATAAAAATTTCACTTGTATCAAGACGGATTTTAAGGCGGCTGTAATATTCGGAAATTGCCAGACGAAGAAATTCATAACCCTGCTCCGGTCCATATCCCCGGAATGTAGTCAATTGTCCCATTTCAGAAGCTGCAACCTTCATGGCTTCAACAACCGATGTAACAAGCGGAAGCGTAACGTCTCCAATTCCCATAGGGATCACTTTCTTATCCGGATTTTTATCTTTATAGGCTTTAACTCTTGCCGCTACTTCAGAAAATAGATAGCTTTCCTTTAAGTTTAAGTAATTTTCATTCATTTTTGCCATATTATACATCCATTCTGCCGGACCTTTTCCGGCTAAAAAATTTATATTTCAAATATGCCGTCAAAAACTTTAGTGGCAGGACCTTTCATAAGCACCGTATCATTCGCAGCCCATGTAATTTTCAGTTCACCTCCGCGAAGCAAAACAGTTATTTCACGGTTTTTATCACATTTTTCATTTAAAACAGAGGCAACAACAGATGCGCACGCACCGGTTCCACAAGCAAAGGTTTCGCCAGAACCGCGTTCCCATACACGCATTTTGATACAGTCTTTTGACAAAACTTCAACAAATTCTGTGTTTACCCTATCCGGAAATAGGGGGTGATGCTCAAATTTAGGGCCGATTTCTGCTAAATTCAGCGAATCTATATCCTTCATAAAAATAACAGCATGCGGATTACCCATAGAAACACAGGTTGCGTTATAAATTTTTGAATCGACCGTAATTGGCTGATTAATAAAGGTTTCATCTTTGCTAAGTACCGGAATGTTTGCAGGTCTTAGTTCCGGTTTGCCCATATCAACCTCTACAGATTCAACAAGACCTTCTATAATAAAAAGCTTAAGATATTTGATTCCGCTAAGCGTTTCAATCGAAAGATCGGTTTTGTCAGTTATCTTATTGTCATATAAAAATTTTCCGACGCATCGGATAGCATTGCCGCACATTTTTCCCTCAGAACCGTCGGCATTAAACATTCGCATACGGTAATCAGCAGCTTCGGAAGGTAAAATCATAACAATGCCGTCGCCTCCTATAGCAAAATGGCGATCGCTTAAAAAAACAGATAGATCTTCGGGATTTTGGAGTTCACTTTCGAGGCAATTAAAATAAATATAATCGTTTCCAATACCATGCATTTTAGTAAAGGGCAGCTTCATACCATGTCTCCTTTGATGTGTCATATTATTTATTTTAATTGTTGTCACCTTTTCTGTAAAGTCATTTGCATATTTTTTTGAATTACTGGTTTTATAATTGCTTACTCTTTCTTACAATGATAAAATTACGAGTGGTATTTCAGAATGACTGTATAGAATCGGGATGACTGGTATGGCTATAAAAAGCAAAAACGGCGGAATCCTTGGAGGTATCTACAAAAGATACCTGATCGATGCAATGGGAGCTATGGCCTTTGGATTATTTTCAACATTAATTATAGGGATCATTCTATCACAGCTTTCCAGATTGCCGGGTTTTTCTTTTTTGCTTCCGGTAACAAAGTCTTTAGCATTAACATCTCCGGTGGTTGGTTCTGCAATTGCGGTTGCAATTGCATGGGAGTTTGATGCGAACGCCCTTGTTATATTTGCCTGCGCCGGCTGCGGCGCAACGGGTTATCTTGCAGGCGGGCCTGTAGGAGCCTTCATTGCAGGAGTAGTAGGTGCTGAACTTGGGCAGCTTGTTTCCAAAAGAACCCCGCTCGATATTGTTATTACCCCGCTTATCACAATTGTATCGGGTGGGCTTGCCAGCAATTTTGCCGGTCCGTATATCTCCCGTTTTATAACTTTCATCGGCTCACTGGTGAATGTTGCGACCGATCTTTCTCCGATTCTCATGGGAATAATTGTATCTGTCATAATAGGTATGGCACTTACACTTCCGATCAGTTCTGCCGCACTATGTATTATGCTAAACTTAAACGGACTTGCAGCCGGCGCAGCGACTGTGGGATGTTGCGCGCAGATGGTGGGGTTTGCTGTCGCAAGCTATCGTGAAAATGGGTTTTCCGGACTCTTATCACAAGGGCTTGGAACGTCCATGCTACAAATGCCAAATATTATGCGCAGACCGCAGATTTGGATTGCTCCTACACTCGCCGCGGCAGTGTTAGGCCCGATTTCTACCGCTGTATTTCATATGAAAAATATCGCGGCTGGTGCGGGAATGGGGACAAGCGGCCTTGTCGGACAGGTGACTACATATGCTGCAATGATCGGTGGCAGCACTCCCGGAGTCCTGCTTCCCAAAATAATATTACTTCACTTTGTTGCTCCGGCACTTTTAACCCTGTTGTTTGACCGTGTGATGAGAAAAGGGGGACTAGTACGGTCAGGAGATATGAAAATCAACCAATTATAATAATGTAAATAATGGGTCATAAATAAAAAGCAGCCGAATTTGGCTGCTTAAAAAAATTTATAATTTTTGAAACATTAGTTTATGAGGGCCGACTCCTTCAATATTAAATATATCTCCGATTGTTTTTAACCCAAGCCTCACGTAAAAGTCAATTGCGGTAACTCTTGCGTTGCACCACCATAAATCGCCGCCACGTTCTTTTATGATTTTTTCAGCTTCGCTGATTAAAAGAGTTCCGGCATTTTGCCCCCGATATTCCGGCAATGTTGCCATCCCTCTTAAGTGAAATGGTTTTTGGGCGTCAAAAGCCATATTCGCTTCCTCATAAAAAGAGCCGATGCAGATCAGTTTTCCGTTTACAAATCCTCCGAGATGAAAAGTGGATGGTAGCTCATCTCGAGGAAATACGCATTCAGACGGGGAAAGACCATTCCGAAGGACAATACTTCGTAAATCGAGAACGTCTTCTTTTGGAATTTCTTTAACTAAATAATGATTTAACAACGTTATTACCACCATATCATTTTTTTTGAGATAAAATTTTATCAAGTATTTCTTGATCATATGTTGAAAAGACAAAATCGGCAAGTGAAAAATCCGAATTAAAATGATTCGTTCCGCAAAAACCGTAGCACAGCATAGATGCGGCTTTAGCTGCCCGGATGCCGTTTTCAGAATCTTCGATGACCATGCATTCCTGCGGTGAAATGCCGATTTCAGAAGCTGCAAGAAGAAATATTTCAGGGTTGGGTTTGGATTTTTTGATCTCGCTTCCGGTAACGATTGCATTAAAATAAGACTCCAGATGAAAATGGTCTATAACAAAATGTACTGTTTCGTAACTGGACGACGAGGCAACGGCGGTTTTGAAACCGGCTGCTTTTATGGAACGGATAAACGGCATAAAGCCATGAATTAAAACGAGCTTGTCTGCACAAGACGGTAGACATTCGTTATGCAGAACGATAAGTTGTTTTTCCAGTTCTTCTGCAGTTAAGCTTAAGGATGGATGAAGTTCCTTGATTTTCAGAGCTGTGCTTTTTCGGTTTAAACCCAGATAGGCAGTACCCTCATTTTTAACGCAAGCGATATCTATCGACTTCAAAAATTTTTCCAATTCCCCAAAGTAGATGGGTTCACTGTCAATTAACACTCCGTCCATGTCAAAAATAACAGCGTTTATAGGCATAAATTCACCCCAAATGTGTGTAATATAATATAAAATTATAGCTTTTTATTATGAAAATGTCAAAAAACATAGTAATTCCAGTTGATAATATCCATACAAAAGGGTATAATCTAAACAATTTATTTAGAATGTCTAAGTATGCGGAGGGCTCCATAATGGACCAGGATAAAAGCTTTGTTATTTTAGCTGACACTGTCTGTGAATTAACAAAAGAAGAATATCTTAAATATGACCTAATACCGTTATGTTTGAGTCTTGTTTTCGAAGGCAAGGAATATAAGGATGATTTTGGCGAATCGATAGATTCAAAAGAAGTATATTCAAAACTTCGCGCTGGAGCCCAGTCCTCGACTCAACAGGTTGATATGCAGACCTATTATAACGAATTTACGAATATCCTTGAAAAAGGAAAGGACATTCTTTATGTTTGTTTTTCTTCCGCATTAAGCGGAACGTACAATACCGCATGTATGGTGGCAAAAGAACTTGGGGAGAAATATCCGGAGAGAACCATTTATGTCTTTGACAGCCGCAGCGCTGCCGGTGGACATGGATTATTAGTTCGTTACGCAATATCACTTCGCGATCAAGGTAAAAACATGCAGCAGATTATTGATACTCTCGAACAAGAAAAGCTTACGTTTTGCCATTGGTTTTTTGTAGACGATCTCAATTTCCTTCACCGCGGAGGAAGGGTATCGAAAACCGCTGCAGTTGTCGGAACCTTTATCGGCATTAAACCTATTTTGTGTGTCGATAATGAGGGCAGATTAATTCCTCAAGATAAAGTTCGTGGTCGTAATCAGGCGCTGAAATATTTGGCTGATAAAATGATAGATCTTGGTACAGACCTTGAAAATCAGGTTATCGCCATTTCCCATGGTGATTGTATTGAAGAGGCTGAGACGCTTGCTGGAATGATTCGGGAAAAGGTAAAAGTAAAAGATATTTTGATTAAAATGCTTACACCGGTAATTGGATCACATTCCGGTCCGGGAACGATCGCGCTTTTTTTCAGAGGGGAAAGAAGATT
>JANZZB010000089.1 GCA_026419635.1 Clostridiales bacterium
CTCCGAAACGCTATCAACTATAAGACCGATCTCAATACCTCTGATATCAACAATGATTATGCAGGTACGGTCATTGTATTTAAGCGGTTCTTTCTTGAACCTTATACGCACATCCATAACGGGAACGATTTTTCCGCGTAAATTTATAACTCCTTTGATATAACCCGGAAGCTCAGGTATATGGGTTATATCCTGAATGCCGATGATTTCTTCAACTTGGCTGATTTCAATGCCAAAGTATTCCGTGCCAACAAGGAAAGTCAGATATTTATCTTTTTGTGTGTCTTCTTCCTGTGCAATTACTTCTTTCTCCCGAAGGTTTAGCATATTGTCATCTCCTGTATGGCTTAAATCTTTTTAACAAACACCTATGCGCCTGACCGAATAGCAATAATTCCCCCAATATCAAGTATCAGGCTTATCTCTCCATCCCCCAATAATGTGCACCCGGATAAACCGTGAACTTTTTTAATATATTTCGGCATTGCTTTTACAACAACCTCCTGTCTCCCCAAGAGTTGATCTGCAAATAAGCATACAGTTTGATTACCGCTCTCCGCTATAATAAAAATTCCATCAGTTAACTCTTGCGCATCCGGATTAATATGGAAATATTCATGGAGCTTTATAACTGGATAGCAATTTCCTCTTACCATAATCATTTCGTTATTATTCGGATCTTTAAATACATCATTGGGCTTTGGTCGGAAAAATTCCTTGATATCCTTAATCGGTATCGTATAGAGATGCTTGCCGACTTTAATGTTCATGCCTTCTATAATTGCAAGTGTTAACGGAAATTTCATCGTAAACTCGGTTCCGACACCGGCAATGCTTTCGATAGAAACTTTACCACCAACCTCTTCTATTCCCTTTACCACGACATCCATTCCGACTCCTCTGCCGGAATATTCCGTAATTTTTTCATTCGTTGAAAAACCAGGAAGGAATATAAGTGAGAATATCTCTTTATCGCTCATCTCATTTTGTGGTTTCGTTAACAGTCCATTTTCGACGGCACGTTTTAATATCTTATCTTTATCGAGTCCTTTTCCATCATCTCGCACCATGATCAAAACATCGCTGCCGTTATTTTGGGCCTCTAGTGTAACTGTGCCATCGGCAAGTTTGCCCATTTTTATTCTTTCATCCGCTTGTTCAATTCCATGATCCACAGAATTTCTGATAAGGTGCATTAAAGGATCGGATATATGTTCAACAATATTTTTATCAACCTCGGTTTGTTCGCCTATAATTTCCAATTTGACGTCTTTATTTAATTTTTTATTCATATCTCTGACGATACGATTCATTTTTTGAAGGGTTGTAGCTAACGGAACCATACGTATTGACATAACAAGATCTTGCATTTCGCTTGTTATTTTTTGAAGCTGTTGGGATGATTTTTGAAATCTCTTTAAATCGAGACCTTGAAGATCCTGGTTATAAATGACCATTGCTTCAGAAATAACCAGTTCGCCCATTAAATCCATCAGCTTGTCCAGTTTTGATACATTTACACTGATAATGCTATTGCTAACAGAAGGCCCGCCCGATGTTTCTTTTATTGAACTTGCTTCATGCAAATTACCGGATTTTTTATCTGCCGTTTTTTCATTTTTAACTTGAGGAGCTTCTTCTTTTGTATCTTCATTTAATTGGTTAAGCTCCAGATTCTTTAGGAAGATTTGTTGAGTAAAAAATTTCTCTAATTCGTCAAAACTTTTATTTGTATTTAGATTAATTAGAAAACCTTTTTTTCTGATTTCTTCAATACTGGAATCACTGTCCATGATTCCTTCCGGAATATAACTAATCTCGGAAGCAAACTCTTCAAGCTTATGTACAATTTCAAAAGCTCTTATATTTTCCATCATACAGCCGTCTTCAAAGAAAAAAGACGCCACAAACCGATTGTTATAAGAACTTGTTTGAACTTTTTTGGGCGCTTCCGCAGCAGCTGCGGGTTCTTGCTCCTCAGCTCCTTTCGGAGTCGAAATAAGCTTTTTGATTTCAGCCAGAAACTCTGTTATTTCCTGCATAAGAGCAGATGAATCTTCCTCTGTTTGGTCCCCGGATTCTAATCTAACGAGGCTCGCCTTAAAATAATCAACACAATCCAGAAGCAAATCAGAGAGTTTTTCGGAATCATAATTTGATAGGCTATGCTCCCTTATCAAAAAAAACAAATCCTCTACTCGATGTGCCAATGTTGAGATATTATTAAATTGCATCATGGCCGCGGAGCCTTTAATCGTATGCATGATTCGGAAGATTTCGTTGATAGAATTCTTTTCGTAACAACTGCCTTTTTCGTTGTTTAATATAATCTGTTCCAATTGTTCAAGGTTCTGAGACGTCTCAAATATAAACATGTCAAATAGGGGCTTGTTTAAATCCTCGTCCACAAAAATCTCCCCCTTTTATATCAAAAGCTGCAGAATTATGCCAAAATACTATTAAGTGTCTGTATAATATGTTCCTCTTTATATGGTTTTACGATAAAGGATTTCGCGCCACTTAAAATTGCTTCCCTGACAAGAGACTCCTGACCCATGGCAGAAACCATGACCACTTTTGCGTTTGGGTCTAGTTGGCGAATGTTTTTCAGTGCATCAATTCCTGTCATTTCGGGCATAGTAATGTCCATTGTTACGATATCAGGGCTAAATTCTTTATATTTTTCAATGCTAACCAGACCGTTTTCCGCTTCAGCTACTACATCAAATCCATTTTTAACAAGCACCTTTTTAATGGCCATGCGCATAAACGCCGCATCGTCAACGATTAATACTCTTGCCAATTTCAACACTCCTTAATTGAAATATACCAACTTTTTTATACTGTATCAGATAAACCTTTAATTGTAATATTAAAGCAATTTATGTCATTATAAAGGTCGTAATACATTGTCTCATTATTGCCCGTGATAATTTTGACTTTAGGCCTCAACCCACATTTTGAATTGTTTTCAACAACGATACCGATAAGTCCGTTACTGAGCAAAACATAGTTCCCAACGGGGTAGGGAGTAATCTTTTCAGCAAATGTATTTACTATTTTTGGGTCAAACAATGTTCCGGACCCGCCCATAATATATTCCATTGCTTCTGATGGAGATAATGCTTTTCTATACGGACGGTCCGACGTAAGTGCGTCATAAACATCGGCTACAGCGATAATTTTTCCAAACAAAGGAATCTTTTCTGCTCTTAAGTTATTGGGATATCCGGTTCCGTCAAATTTTTCATGATGTGTCAGAACGGATACATTGGATTCTACAGGAATTTCCCATCTGTCCCTTAAATATTCGCTGCCTTTCTGGCTGTGCACCTTTACCAATTCAAATTCTTCAGGGCTAAGCTTCCCAGGCTTTTCCAAAACATCTTTCGGAACAAAAACCTTTCCTATATCGTGAAGCAAAGCTCCAAGACCCAGCTTATACAGGTTTGTCTTGCACAAACCCATAGCGACACCCAAAATAATAGATATAACGGAAACGTTAACGGAATGAAAGTATGTATAATCATCAAATATTTTTAGATCAATCATATTAATCGCTGCATTTTTATTTGATGTAATTTCACTTACAATTCCTTTTGTTACATGCATCGCTTCCGCTACTGCCCGGCTTTTTATCTCACTGCTATCGGCTTTTACCTGATTAAACACATCTTTAACCGTCTTTACTGCATTGTTTTTTAGTTCGGAACTGATACCATATTCCGTATCAATATCGTCCGACAGGGAGTCTTTTATGTACACACCCTGATATTTCAACATTTTAATTCGATTAATTTCAATATTGGACAGGATTTGGCCTTTAGAAAGCATTAGTTCATTGTTATACCCGAACAAATCTTTTCCAAGCATCATCCCTGGTTTTAAACATGAAGATGGTACATATCTCATACATGTCACTCTTATATATATAATCCTTTTGCTTAATGTAAAAAGCCGGACTAAGAATACTCATATTAAAAACACAATATTTATGAAGATATGCTCTAATCGGTTTTATGAAGTTATGCCAAAGGGTCGCATATATTGCGCCCCTTGGCATAATCAATAAATCAATTGCTATGGCCGTCAAAGAAAGGTTCTTTAACCGGAATAAAAACCTAAGAGGGAATAAGCATTTTGTTCCGATTATCGCCAAGCAATATCCATCAGGCGACTTTCGCCTTCTGGCATTATTAAGCTTTAATTTACTTAAGCAGCTGAAGGACACCCTGCGGCTGCGAGTTTGCCTGAGACAGCATTGCCGTTGCAGCCTGTACAAGGATATTATTCTTTGTATATGCGCTCATCTCGGATGCCATATCAACGTCACGGATACGGGATTCAGCAGCTGTAAGGTTTTCACTTGTTGTTGTCGTGTTATTAACAACGTGTTCCAACTGATTCTGCTCTGCACCGTAAGTAGCTCTATCTGTGTTGACAGATGTAATAGCATCTTCAATTGTTGCCGTATCGGAGCCGCTGGATAACCCACCCGTGAAGGCTGCCGCAGAAATGGTTAAGCTTTGGCTTCCGTCCTGACCGTAGGCAATGGTGGTATCCGTTTGGAAAACAGTGATTCCGTTAAATTGCGTATTTGTGAGAATATCGTCCATTGCCGTTCCGAGAGCATTCATTTCGGCGTCGATATTAGCTGTATCATCTGTGCTGTACGTTCCATTCGCTTTCTGAACCGACAGTTCTTTCATACGTGTCAGCATATCGGAAACTTCACTTAAAGCACCTTCAGCGGTCTGCAGGTAAGAGACACCGTCCTGAGCATTTCTTTGTGCTTGTCCGAGACCCGCAATCTGAGATCTCATTTTCTGTGAAATGGAAAGGCCCGCTGCATCGTCAGCTGCACGGTTAATACGGTAGCCGGAAGAAAGCTTTTCCATCGATTTGCTGGCTGTACTTACGTTCTTGGTGTACTTATTGTACGTGTTAAGTGCGGAAATGTTATTGTTGATACGCATGTTATTTCCTCCTTGAATTTGATGTTGGAATTCCGTTCCTTATTTATATTAAAACCTGCTCGTACGCTGCAGGCTTAAATATACGAAATTTCTTATTCATCATATATATCGTATAAAGGAAAAAAAACATTAGCATTTTTTATTTATTTCGCATAACATTTTCCAAGTTTTCATAATCCGCTTTGTTTGCAGACTCCAATGATTCTTTATTGATTTTTTGTGTCTCTTTTAATTCCTTTCGCATAATTTTGATATTTTTGGGTGCTTCAATCCCTATTTTTACTCTATCGCTTCCGACATCAAGTACAAAAATTTCTATGGAATCGTTTATAAAAAAAGACTCCCCGCTTTTTCTTGATATAATAAGCATCTTTATTCCGCCTTTCCTTCAAAAACGCGGTGACGCATGGAATATTCGGTTCCGTCAAGTACAACCTGCATGGCAAGCCGCTTTTCCAAATTAACTACAATAGGACTTTTTAAGTTTACCGTCATATCTTTAATAACATTCGGAACAACCGCAATCAGAAAATACTGCAAGTCACTTGCATCGTCCGTTTCCAGTATTTTTAACACTTCAGACGGCATTTTGGGTTTATACCCAGCCAGGATCTGTTCCGGTTCAAAAACAACAAACCTTGGATTTTCCCCTGAAATCGACTGAAGCCGAAGTACAGGACTGTCATTCCTGCGTAATATGGCATATTCTCTTACATCTTCAAAACCCAAAATTCCTTGTTTAAAATGGATTACTTCCTTATCGTCTATCTCGCAAACACCATAATCTTTCGTCTGAATTCTCATAAAATCCTCCCTGCGCAAAAGAATTGTTTCTTAAGGTGAGGGGAGACGAACCCGACCCGCCTCAGCCTTGATAAATTAGCGCTTTACTTTGTTGTCGTCTTAGTGCGAGGAGAGTTGAACATTATCCGCCTCTGTCCGAACCTGATTGCGCCCCAATGCGTTGTTGTCTTTTGCGGGCGCTAGCCCGCCTGCATCCTCCTCCTTTTGGGACACAATTATCTACTGGACAGAGGTCATAGAGTTTTTGGCTGTTGTCCGTGTCGAGAGCAAGGCAGACGACGAAGCCTTACTTACGTAAGGCGAGGAGGATAACGCAGCTATCGGCATGGACATCACCCAAAAACCGGATAGGGCTCGACTCTCCTCGCACTAGGCATACACGAGTATGCCGTCGTCCTCCGCCGCGTAAATCGCAAACTTCTCCGCGGTTGAGGTCGTAGAGTTTTTTGCCGTTAGCTGTGCTCCAGGAAAGGCAGACGACGCAGCTTTACTATCGTAAAGCAAGGAGGATAACGCAGCCTGGGGTGCAACTGG
>JANZZB010000090.1:0-4837 GCA_026419635.1 Clostridiales bacterium
CACCGTAAGTATATTGAAGAAGTCGGCACCATGAATGTATTTTTCAAAATAGACGGAGAAGTAGTGACAGCGCCGATCGAAGGTTCCATCCTTCCGGGTGTAACGCGCGATTCCTGTATACAGCTTCTAAAAAAATGGGGCGTAAAGGTTTCAGAACGCCGCTTTACGATTGACGAATTAATGAACGCAGCAAAAGCCGGAAAGCTGGAAGAGGCATTTGGTTCCGGTACGGCTGCTGTTATTTCCCCGATCGGAGAACTCAACTTCGAAGGGAAAATAGCGACAATCAACAATTTCCAAACCGGCGAGCTGACGCAAAAGCTTTATGATACGCTGACCGGAATCCAATGGGGCAAAATCAAAGACGACTTTGGCTGGATTAGCGAAATCAAATAAGTATTAAATAAAAAAAACAATAAAAATCCCCGGAGAGTTCTCCGGGGATTTTTTTTATAGATTTTTATCCTTTGTTATTTGCTTTGCCCCAGGAGTCTTTTAAGGATACAACGCGGTTAAAAACAGGCATCTGCGCAGTAGAATCAATATCCTTTGAAAAATATCCAATTCTGAAAAATTGATAAGTGTTGCCCGGGTTCGAATCTGAAAGAAACTTCTCCAGTTTTACACCTTTTATAACACGCAATGAATCCGGATTCAGATTATCCGTAAAATCGCCGCTTTCTGTTTCTTCCGAAGGATTCTCCGTTGAAAATAATCGATCGTACAATCTTATTTCGGCATCAATGCAGTCCGTCTGATCGACCCAATGGATCGTTCCCTTTACCTTACGTTTATCGGGAGTATCGCCTCCGCGGCTTTCCGGATCGTAACTGCATATAAGCTCAACAATATTTCCGTTATTGTCTTTAACAGCTTCTTTGCAGGTAATAAAATAAGCACTTTTCAGCCGGACCTCGGCACCGGGTGAAAGTCTGAAATAACCCTTGACGGGGGTTTCCATAAAATCGTCCCGTTCGATATAAAGATGCTTGGAAAAAGACATGGGATGCGTACCGGGTTCGGGCTTTTCCGGATTGATTAAAACATCAAACGTTTCCGACTTGCCCTCTGGATAATTTTCAATCGTCACTTTTAAAGGATCCAAAACTGCCATTGCGCGAGGAGCGCTTAAATTGAGTTCATCTCTGACACAATGTTCTAAAAGAGCGTAATCAACGACACTGAATGTTTTCGACACGCCCGCTTTTTCCACAAAATTTCTCAAAGCTGTGGAAGGATATCCGCGTCTTCTCATACCGGCGATGGTTGCCATGCGCGGATCGTCCCATCCGGAAACGGTTTCGTTTTGTACGAGAGCCAGGCACTTTCTTTTGCTGGTGAGCGTATAGTTCAAATTTAAACGCGCAAATTCAATTTGGCGCGGCGGATGCGGCCAGTCAATTTCCCGTAATACCCATTCGTAAAGAGGACGGTGGTCTTCAAATTCCAGTGTGCAAAGAGAGTGAGTTACCCCCTCTGCCGCGTCCGAAATCGGATGGTTAAAATCATACATCGGATAAATGCACCACTTATCTCCGGTGCGCGCGTGCGCTATTTTCATAATACGGTAAATAACTGGGTCGCGCATGTTCAGGTTACCAGATGCCATGTCAATTTTCGCTCTTAATGTTTTTGTACCGTTTTCAAATTCGCCCGCCCGCATCTGTTCAAAAAGATTTAAATTTTCTTCCACGGTACGGTTTCTAAACGGACTTTCTTTTCCGGGCTCTTTCAATGTTCCGCGATAAAGTCTGATTTCTTCAGCGGATAGGTCGCAGACATATGCTTTCCCTTTTTTGATCAGCTTCAGGGCGCTTTCGTAACAAATATCGAAATAATCGGAACCAAATAAAATTTTATTCGGTTCAAAACCAAGCCAGCGTATGTCTTCAATGATGGCATTTACATATTCGTCGTCTTCTTTTATCGGATTTGTATCATCAAGACGCAGATTACATTCGCCGTTATATTTCTTGGCGGTAGTAAAATCGATTGTAATCGCCTTTACATGCCCGATGTGGAGATAACCGTTCGGTTCAGGTGGAAACCTTGTCTGCACATGATCGTAAACACCTTTGTTTAGATCCTCGTCTATAAAGTCATGAATAAAATTTGACGCTATGTTTTCATTCGTCATTTGGCTTCCTCCCCGATGAATCCCAGAAATTGTTCAAGGCGCGATATTACGCGGCTTTTACCCAGAAGATTTGATATTGCGTAAAGATCCGGAGTTTGCCGGCGCCCGGTAATTGCTATACGGATAATATTGCTGATATCACCGATATGGCCTTTGTAGGCTTCCGGATTTTTCTTATAGATTTTTACTTCACTTGCATATCCGAAGGGTCCGCAAAGATTTTTGATTTTTTGGAACCATATGTCTTTGTCGTCATTCGAATCGTACAGGCCTTTATAATAGTCTACTATAGCTTTTATATCGTCTTTTTGAATATTCTCCGGAATATCATAGCGCTTATCAAAGAGGGTGTCATAAAAATACGAGACATAATTTTTTACGTCACTCCATTTTACAAGGTCTTTTCTTGGTTTTTCTCCGCCTCGATCAATAGAAAAGATAGCCAGCCCATAATCCGGATCGGAGGATAAAGCGGTATATAAGTCCTGATCTTGGTTCTTTGACCAGTCAAGTACAGACGAAAGAACGTGTTCGGCAGTCATCTGTGAAATGACGGTTTTACTGACGTCATTCAATTTTACAAGATCAAAAAGTGCACCGGACGGACTCATTTTTTTTATATCAAACGGAAATTCGTCGATGGAAGCGCCGGGATTCTGACGACGCCAGTCTTCGAAATTATAGTTTGCAAGGTTTAACAGATATTCAATAACAGCTTCCGGTGGATAACCCTCGTCCAGAAAGTAGCTGACGGCCGCTTCAGGATCTTTGCGTTTCGATATTTTGCGTTTTCCGCCGTCCTCCGATTCTTTCATAATCGGCGCGATATGGGCGTATTTCGGACAAGGTTGTCCGATTGCTGAGAAAAGTTCTAGATGAACAGGAACGGAAGAAATCCATTCGTCACCGCGTACAACATCCGTCGTGTGCATCAACGTATCGTCCACAACATGTGCAAAATGATAAGTCGGAATTCCATCGGATTTTAAGAGTACAATATCTGAAATGTTTTGCGGCATTTCAATTTCACCTTTGATGCCGTCTTTGAACTTTATTTTACCGTTTTCCGTTCCTTGCGATTTTAAGCGAACTACAAAAGGAAGACCGGCTTTGATCTTTTGTTCAACTTCTTCTTGAGGCAAGTTTCTGCATTTTGCGAAATTTCCGTAATACCCGGGCAGCAGCTTGTCCGATTCCTGGCGTTCCCGAATTTTCGTTAATTCTTCTTCTGTACAAAAGCAAGGGTAGGCAAGACCGCGCTCCATCAGGCTTTTTGCAAAAGCTTGATAAATCAATGCGCGTTCACTTTGTAAATAAGGCCCGTAATCACCAGATTCTTTTTGAAAGCCGATGATCCCTTCGTCTATCTGAATGTCGAAAGAAGTTAATCCCTGAATGATTCCGGTTACACCGTCCGTAACCTCGCGTTTTTTATCCGTGTCCTCAATCCTGAGGAAAAAAACACCTTCACTCTGGTGAGCCAGACGTTCGCTTATAAGGGATGCAAATAAACCCCCGATATGCAAAAAGCCGGTAGGGCTCGGTGCAAACCGGGTCACCTTTGACTTTTTCGAAAGGTTTCGGGCAGGGTACATTTTATAATAATCATCCGGCGTTTTATTGATCTTTTCAAAGACCAAAGCCGCAATTTTTTGAGATTCTGTCATGAACCTACCTCCGATGCTGAATGTAATCTAAAATATTATACCCTTGCAAAGAGAATATATCAACCGGCAAGGGGGCACAAATGTGACAGAAAGTTATTTTTTACGAATGATTATGGCTGAAGATAACAAAACGATCAGGATAATTATGGTTTCCATTAAAATACTTGTAGGAAGGGAAAGCAAAAGTAACGTTGTCATCACCTTCCAAACAGAAAATAAACCAAAGAATAAAAACACAGTGGCTGCAATGCGTTTGATTAACTGGTCGGGTATTTTTTTCAGCATGACTGCTCCTACAATAACACCCAAGCTATCTGCAAAAAACATACCGATAGATGTTCCGAATAAAACCATAAGCGGAGAATCATGATAATTTACAGCAAGTGAAATTGCGGTTAACTGAGTTTTATCACCGAGTTCTGCAAGAAAAAACGTTAAAAACACAGTCAATAGTACACTAGATTTTATATTACCGAACGACTCTTGACTTTCTGTTTCCACTTGTTCCGGCTTCAACGTTAAAAGCCCAAAAACAATAAAAGCTGCAGCAGCAGCAGCTTCAATTAAAATATGAAGTCCGGCATATCTGGAAACAACGTTACCAAAAGCCACCGCTAATCCATTTAACAAAAATATAGAAAGCAGCATTGCCGTTAAAACTTTCACAGGCTTGTAGCGGGATGAAAACGCAATAGCAAGCAGCTGCGTTTTATCTCCCATTTCAGCTAAAAACATCATTGACGCCGGCAGAAAAAAAGGAAGCAATGATTCGTGCATGATATTCCCCGCTTTACCGATTTTTTTATGATCTAAATTTTCTTTAATAAGAACTTTCACTCATATTTTGTATGAAATAACAAAAAATATAGCATGGCATCGAACGGTTATTAAAGAAGGGATGATTCCTTATGAAGAAAATTTTTACTGTAACACTATTATGCATAGCAATTTCTTTGCAATTTACAGGGTGCATCAGAAGCAGAATTCAAACACAGGACGGATATACAAGCAGCGGTCAGGGTTTATACAGTGG
>JANZZB010000090.1:4847-6293 GCA_026419635.1 Clostridiales bacterium
GTGTTGAAAAAATTACACCTAACGTAAAAGCGGCTAACGTCAATGAAATATGGAAAAGTGTTCGGAAAAAACTTTGGCCGATTAGTAAAAATGAGCCTAAGTTTACGGATATTAACACAACCCAGTTACAAGAATTATACGGTCTTGACAAAGATAATTTTGTAAAATTTGTAGCAAAGAAATCAAATGATAATGATCTGATGGAGATTCTTATTGTACAGGTTGAAGACGGTAAGCAAAATGCGGTTCAAAATGGCATAAACAAACGAATCAGTGATTTGGAAAAAGCGTTAGAAAATACGAAACCCGAACAATATACACTTGTTAAAAACAGTGTAATGGTCAATAACAATAAATATATTTTATTTATTATCGGTAATAAAAGTCCGGAGATTAAATCTATTTTTAATGATATGACAATTGATAACAAGTAATAACAAATGAAAGCACGAATCCAAAAAAGTAATAAAATTTCATGAAAAACCGCAAAGGACGAAAGTCCTTTGCGGTTCATATGTCCTAGTTCTTTTATATAATAAAAAGACGCTGTAAAATCATTGATTTTACAGCGTCTTGGCACGCCCGACGCGATTCGAACGCACGACCTGCCGCTTAGGAGGCGGCCGCTCTATCCTGCTGAGCTACGGGCGCAACTATGCCCGATTATCGTACCTTAACTTTTTGAAATTGTCAAGAAAGGCTCTGTGTTATTTTTTGACTAATTGCAGAGCCCCATCTTTCTCCGTTAGAAGAATAGCGTCATCGGGCTTAATGTTTCCTTCGAGCATCTTTTCAGCTGCAAGATCCTCTACCTGCGACTGAATTGCCCTGCGCAACGGACGAGCGCCGTATACGGGGTCAAAACCGGCTTTTGCCAAGTGCTCTTCTGCACTGTCGTCCCATGTAAGAGTAATACCAAGTTCTTTTACACGAAGCGCTACCTGTTTGAGCATATTCTTCGAGATTTCCTTGATTTCATTTTGTGTCAGCTGATGGAAGACGATAATATCGTCAACACGATTTAAAAATTCGGGACGAAATGCTTTCTTTAATTCGCCTAACACTTCAAGACGCATTTTCTTTTCGTCTACTTCGCCAGGTTCCTTAGCATTAAAACCAAGCGAGCGTGTTTCTGTCAACTTGTGAGCTCCGATATTGGAGGTCATAATAATAACAGTGTTCTTAAAGTCAACTTTTCTGCCCTGAGAGTCGGTCAGATGTCCATCCTCTAAAATTTGAAGCAGAATATTAAAGACGTCCGGGTGAGCTTTTTCAATTTCGTCGAAGAGTACAACTGCATATGGTCTGCGGCGGATTTTCTCAGTCAGCTGTCCGCCTTCGTCATAACCGACATATCCCGGAGGAGATCCGATCAGTCTCGAGACAGTATGCTTTTCCATAAATTCTGACATATCCACCCGGATCATCGCATTGTCATCACCGAAA
>JANZZB010000091.1 GCA_026419635.1 Clostridiales bacterium
CAAAATCTGAAGATTTTGTCCAATGTGTCCTCCGGCGGCACATGTCCGCCTGCGGACTAATCTTACATTAAGGGGTTCCGACCCCTTAACAATCCCCAAAATATAAGTTAAAAGGAGCAGCCAATGTGGCTGCTCCTTTTTTTGCTGTTATGGCTCTGCTGAAACAATGGATACGATTCGGCAGATAGGAATGCGAATCACGCTGCCGAACGGATTGCAGCAACCGCTGAAACTGCTGCGGCGATGTCCGCAACCGCAACGACGTCTGGATCTTCCAAATCTGTTAAATCCTCTAAACCCGTCAAACCCAAAACCATCGTCATCTCCATCGTTTATACCGCAAATGTTCGCTCCGCTGCCGCATCTGCAGCCCGGGAACGGATGAGGAGGAGGTGCGGGAAGTGTGGTCACAAGCTTTATGCAATCCCTGTCACACCCTGCTAAAAGTCCCGTAAAACCGGAACCGGATGCGCCGCCGCTCTCCGTGAAAACGATAACAATTCGGCCGATATTTCTTTCAATCGTTTCTTCAATGCAGTCGAAATCGCTGGAGTGGCAGCTGCAGCTACGAGCCTCTACGTCGCTCATGAATGGCATATAATGATCCCCCAATTTAATATGATATTGTTGGAAACAAAATTTTCGTTTATCGTATTTCGTAATAACCAAATAGTTCGAAGTGCGATAACGTTCACTACATATTATGACAATTTTCTCGCTTGGTTCCACACTAGAGAACCTTTTTTTGAACAACCTACATAGAATTTGGTTTGGGGATAGTAACATTGTTTATCAACAGATCTGATAGAAATTCCCTTTCCTCGCTTACATATTTTTCAAAAAAGCGTTATTATGAAAAATTTATAGGTAAAGTTATCGTTGTAGGACTCACCTGCGGAGAAATGCACACAGGCGTGCTCATAAAGACCTTATGTAATGGAATAAGGCTTATTGCTTGTATATCCTCCAACTATAAAAAATCACCCGTATAAATACTATACGTTTGAATACATTTATCTTCATGGAATCGTCTCCATTACAACATCCAATGCATGATAATTAAAAGACAACCGGCACGTGATCAACGTGCCGGTTGTCTTTTAATATTATTGTTCTATTCTTATCCTTTTTTCTGCATTGCTTTTTTTAGCGTCGGTGCAATCATAAAAGCAATACTTGCACCAATCAAAGCTGTTATCAATTGAGACCACGAAAAGGCAGCTCCCAGTTTTGCCATTTGAGCTGGCTTTAATGCCGTCATCATCGGAAGTATGATTTTAACAATTCCCATCCATAAAACAAGGAATTTTGCTGTTGCTCCAATAACGATTGCCAAAACATTTGAAATGAGACCTGAGTTGCTCCATTTATATGTAAACAACCATACCATTAAAACAATTACTGCATTACCAATCGCAATAACAGGTAAAAACTGTGGAAAAGCCGGGCCGACTCCGAGAATAAATGCAAAAAAGGGTGATAAAATCGCAATCGTAAGTCCGGACGAAATACCTGCTGTTAATCCTGCCGTGACAAGTACTAAATTTACAAGTGAACCTGTTACAAATTGGCCCAGATTTTTGCTGACAAACTGGACAATAATTAATAGTGCAAGAAATAATGCCGTCCTCGTAATCCATAATATGTTATTATTTTTCTCCATTTTTGTGACCCCTCCAAATATGTAATTGACCTTTTTGCCTTTTAATAGTACTATAATAGTATAATTTTGTCTGTTGCCACGGCAACAATACCCATTTTTTTATCAAATTATGGTTAAAATATGCTTATTTTTTTGTTGCTATAGCAACTATGGAGGAAAAATGGAACAATATTTTCCAATTTTATTGAAAGCCGGGTTGTTCCGTGGATTAAATAAAGAAGACATCATTCTTTTTCTAACCTGTAACCATTATCATGTTGCAGATTATTCAAAAGGAGAGACTATTTTACATCCCGGACTTCCTGTCACCGAATTCGGGCTTATTTTAACGGGAGAAATAGAAGCGTCTCAGGAAGATTATTCAGGCAGCCGGGTCATTGTCAGTCATTTGCGAGCTCCAGAAATGTTTGCAGAAGTTGTCGCCTCTTCCTCCGATAATATAAGCATGGTTACAATAACAGCGCTTACACAGACCAAGGTGTTGTATCTGAATTACCGAAGATTATCCGTATATTGCAGCAACGGGTGCTTAAGCCATCAAATCATAATCCAAAACATGCTAAAAATTTTGGCTGACAAATATTTTCTGATCAATTTGCGAATAGGACTACTAATAAAAAAGAATGTCCGGTCAAAACTGGCTCTTTATCTCATCAAAGAATCCGAAATCAAACAATCAAATTCTTTTCCCTCAGCGATGAATAAAACAAGCCTATCCTTTTATCTGAACGTTGACCGATCTGCAATGTCGCGGGAGTTGTCTCGAATGAGAGCGGAAGGTCTGATTGATTTTAACCGAAGATACTATACGCTTCTTCAGCCTGATGCCCTGAAAAAATTGGTATAACAAAGCTATAATTTTGTCTGTAATAATCGCGGCCGCCTAAAAATAGGCGGCCGCGATTTATATAAAATGCTGATAGCATTTACGGGGTACCGGATATATCGGGGTTAATCTGTACTTTATTAGATGAACTGCTGAGCGATGATTCGTCCACAAGCTTAATCGTAATATTTAACCGTTGTCCTGCCCGATATATATTTAAGGTAATGGATTGTCCAACCTTCATAGAGTCTTTTATCTTTTGAATTTCGTTCATCGTTGTAATTGTTTTTCCGTTTACTCCATAGATTACATCCTGTGCCATCAATCCCTGTTTATAAGCATCACACTTCGGATCTACCGTATCAACCAAAACCCCCATCGGTACACCATAATAATTTGCCGCCTGTTCAGTCATGTTTCTCCCACTGATTCCAATCGCTGGGCGGCCTTTCACATAACCGTAAGCAATTAACTCGTCAATAATGGGTTTGGCCGTATTCATGGGTATCGCAAAACCTAGCCCTTCGTAATCGGACTGACCTATTTTTACGGTATTAATTCCTATGACCTGACCGTATTTATTTACGAGCGGTCCTCCCGAGTTACCAGGATTAATAGATGCATCGGTTTGCAGTAGCGTCATAACGCGATCTTCCACCGTAATATCACGGTTAATTGCGGATATAATGCCTTGCGTCACTGTTCCCTGCAATTCAATTCCCATCGGATTTCCGATGGCGATGGCTTTATCTCCGACTTTTAGTTCGTCAGAATTTCCGAACTCGGCAGCAGGCAGATTTGAAGCGTTAATTTTTAATACCGCAAGATCCGTTTTCGCATCTTTTCCGATAATTTTGGCATTATATTTGTTTCCGTTTTCAAGGACAACAGTTATTTTATTCGCACCCTCAATAACGTGATTATTTGTAATGATATACCCGTCCTTGGTCATAACAATGCCCGACCCCTGGGCAGACGCCGCAGGATTTGCTGTATTTTCGCTTATTACTCCGACAACTGACGGCTTTACTTTCTCGGCGATAATCGATGTATCAAGACCTTGGGAGCTTGTGCTTGCTGCTGATACAGTTCCCTTTGGTACATCGTTTATATGAAGTTTGACAGAATCTTTTGGAAGATCCTGTGCCGAGCCTGTAGACTGGGCTTCACCGTTGTTAGGGACGGCATTACTCCTGTAATAATCAACAATGGTTACACCGGTTACGGCACCCGTAAATAGAAGTGCGGCTGCTATGACAATGGATGCAAAAACCAAAAGCCCTTTTCTTTTTGTTTTTTTACGGTGATCTTCTATATGGTTTAGATCTGATCTAAAGTTTTGATTCGTTTGGTAAACCGTAGGGCTGTCCGAGTTCGTCAAAGGGCGATAAGCTTTTCCTTCGTCAGATATATGTTTTTCTCCACTTATATGAAAAGCATTGCCTTCATCCTTGCTTCCGTCAACGGGCATCTGCTTTTCTTTGTCGGGATCAAATCCAAAATTGTTGTTGTTTTCCATAGTATCACTCCGTAATAAATCTTCATTGCAAATTTATTATTGCTTAAAAAAATGTACAAATTATTTTTTTAATGTTAATAATTTGTGAAATAGTGTAAAATTTTCTGTTTTTAATGTTTAAGATTCAATTGGCAAAGTAAAATAAAACTCAGTCTCATTATTTCCGCTTTTTACTTTAATATCCCCGCCATGAAGGTTTACAATCGTTTTTACAATATACAATCCAAGTCCCGAACCCTGACGATTTAAACTTCGTGAACGGTCTACTTTATAAAATCGTTCAAAAATCTGCTGTTGATCAGCCATCGGTATTTCTGTTCCGGTATTTGAGATTTTGAAATGAATCCGGCCCCCTGCCGAACTAATAGACATGGAGAGTTTACCTTTGTCATCGACAAATTTTACCGCGTTGTCAACAAGGTTATATATAACCTGTGCGATACTATCACGGTCTGCTGTAATGATTAGTTCAGATGGCATGTTAAGAACGACTTCAATTCCCCTGGCGTTGATAACTTGTTCAAAGCTTAAAATAATTCTGCTTGCCATTTCACAAATATCAAAGGAAGTTTTGTTAATAACAATTGCACCCGACTCGATTTTCGCCATATCAAGCATTCTGTTCGCCATTCGGGATAACCGTTTGACTTCTTCCGAAATTACTTCCAAATACTCTCTTCGTTTTTCCTCCGGAACGGTCCCGTCTAACATACCGTCAACAAAACCAGCGATCGTTGTCATCGGCGTTTTCAAATCATGGGATATGTTCGCTACAAAATCACGTCTTTGTTCCTCGAGGCTTTGCATAGAAGCCGCCATATTATTAAAACTGATAGCTAGTTCGCCTACCTCATCGTCTCGTGACACTTCCGGTACTCTCATTGTAAAGTCACCTCTGGCAAAACTTTTCGCAGCATTTGCCATGATTTTTAAAGGATGCGTAAGCCTTGCCGTAATAAGATAGGATAAAATTAATGTCATTAAAAGCACGGCCAAAAGAGCAATACTGAACGCCCCGATTACATCCTGCAGTAAATTGATATTGGACGACGCCGGTGCTGCAACGAATACCGCTCCTGAAAATGTTTTATTGCCAACGCTTATAATCGGCAATCCGATTATGTTTCGAATTTCCGAGAAACTTCCTCCAAAATTCCCTGTCTCGGCGTATTGTCCGTTCTTGTAAAGTTCATCTACTGCAGACGGATAAATGGCTGTATTTTTTTGAATGTAACAACCGTTTCTGTCTGCGATATAGGTTATTTTCCCCGTTTTGTCACAAATGATAATAGTCGCGTCAGCATCAGCTGCCAATTGTACCAGTGTTACCTGAAACAATTGATCAATAGCCGGGGAATAATAATAGAGCATAATTGCCGCGGTATTAGAGGCTCTTGTCGCAACTTTGTTAAGCGATTGTTTTTGTACGTCCGAAGAATATTTGTCTGCAATCACAACAAATGAAACAGCAAGTACGGTAAATCCTAAAAGGATAACAATCGCATATGTTGCAAAGTTTTTAACAAAAAGACTGCTTTTGTTTCTCACATTATGATCCCCTTACCAGTTTATGGTTAGTCTTTAAGCTCAAATTTATATCCGACTCCCCATACCGTTTTTAGTTCCCAGTGATTGCTGACACCTTCCAGTTTTTCGCGCAATCTTTTAATATGAACGTCGACAGTTCTGGTATCTCCAAAATAATCAAAACCCCAAACGTCATCTAAAAGCTGTGCGCGTGTAAAAACCCTGTTTGGTGACGCCGCAAGAAAATATAAAAGCTCTATTTCTTTTGGCGGTGCGTCGATCGGCTTATTTTTTACAACCAATTCGTAGGCTTGTTTATCAATTACAAGATTATCGAACGTCAGGACTTTAGGCATGTCCTCCGGTTCATATCTGCGCAGAACAGCGCGAATACGGGCGATAACTTCGCGCATTTCAAGCGGTTTTACAATATAATCGTCTGCCCCCATCTCAAGTCCTGTGACCTTGTCGAACGTCTCTCCCTTGGCAGTAAGCATGATAACAGGTGTCTTGCTTTCCGAGCGAATTTCGCGACAGACCTGCCATCCGTCCATTACGGGCATCATGATATCAAGAAGCACCAGGTCCGGTTTGTTTTGATGAAACGCTTTAAGCCCTTCAGCGCCGTCTCCGGCGAGAATCGTGGCATATCCTTCGCGCTCGAGATAAAGTCTTAAAAGTTCTCTGATATTTGTATCGTCCTCTACAATGAGAATC
>JANZZB010000092.1 GCA_026419635.1 Clostridiales bacterium
GGTGTATATTGTGTGTGGACATAGTCTCGCAAAGGAGTGTTTTTATGGAAAGGTTTGTATATGCAGATAATGCTGCAACAACACCTGTAGCTGAAAAAGTGGCAAACGAAATGATGCCATTTTTAACAAAATATTATGGTAATGCATCGTCCCTGTATTCCATCGGAAGGGACAGCCGAAAAGCAATTATGGAGTCGCGTGAAAAAGTCGCGTCCCTTATAAAAGCGCAGCCTGCCGAAATTATTTTTACTGGTTCCGGCACGGAAGCGGATAATATGGCGCTCAAAGGCATAATGCATTCAAAAAGGGCCAAGGGCAAACATCTTATTACTTCGTCAATTGAACATCACGCCATCCTTCATACGGCGAAAACTTTGGAAAAAGAAGGATTTGAAGTTACGTATCTTCCGGTTGATAAAGATGGTCTGATTTTAATCGACGAGTTAAAAGCAGCGATTCGTCCGGATACGGCGCTTGTTTCCATTATGATGGCAAACAACGAAATCGGAACAATAGAGCCGATCGCGGAAATCGGCGCTATATGCCGTGATGCTGGCGTACTATTTCATACCGATGCGGTTCAGGCTGCCGGACACATCTCGATTGATGTTAATGAAATGAAGATCGACTTACTATCTTTATCCGGGCATAAAATGAACGCACCTAAAGGAATCGGAGCTCTTTACATTCGCAAAGGTGTTATGATCAACCCGATTATTGATGGCGGCGGACAGGAACGCAATTTACGCTCCGGAACAGAAAATACAGCCGGAATTGTTGCATTGGGTGTTGCTGCTGCGGAAGCAGAAAGCCATATGCAGGAAAATATAACCCGTCTGACGGCTATGCGCGACAGGCTGATTGAAGGAGTTCTTAAAATTCCTTACTGCCATTTAACCGGCCATCCGAAAAAACGTCTTCCCGGAACGGCAAGCTTTGTTATCGAAGCGATAGAAGGCGAATCCTTGGTATTGCTTCTTGATCTGAATGGAATTTGCGGATCGACTGGGTCTGCATGCTCGACCGGATCGCTTGATCCTTCTCACGTGCTAACCGGAATCGGACTGTCACATGATATTGCTCACGGTTCGCTTCGGCTTACACTGGGTGTTCAAAATAATGAAGAAGATGTAGATTATATACTGGAAAAACTGCCGCAGGTTGTTGAACGACTTCGTTCAATGTCTCCGGTGTGGGATGCACAAAAGAATTGCCCAAGCGGGCTTAAAGTTTAAGTTGGATATTTAGGAGACGAAACGATATGATGTACAGCCAAAAAGTAATGGATCATTTTGCCAATCCGATAAACGTCGGCGAAATTGATAATGCAGATGGGGTCGGTGAAGTTGGCAACTTAAAATGCGGAGATATCATGAAAATCTATCTCAAAATAGAAAATGATATTATCGTAGACGTAAAATTTAAGACATTTGGATGCGGTGCCGCCGTTGCAACAAGTTCTATGGCAACCGAAATGGTAAAAGGAAAATCAATTAAAGAAGCGTTGAAATTGACAAATACCGCTGTAATGGAAGCTTTGGAAGGGTTGCCGCCGGTTAAGGTTCACTGCTCGGTTTTGGCTGAGGAAGCGTTAAAATCTGCCATTGCGGATTATTATAAAAAACAGGGTATTGACCCGACTCCGATTATTGGATGCTCCGGCGAATGCAAAACGTGCTGCAAAGAGTAGTTTGGCAAAATACAAAAAGTAATAAAAACTTCACAATAAACTTATTGGAATAAAATTGTCGAAAGTTGCTTGGCCAAAATTTTGTTGACATAAATATGAAAATTAATATATAATACAAAATGCGCAATTATCAGAGGCGCAGGCATTATTGTATTATTTGCGGGCATTTTGACGCCTGCATGGAAATTGTAGGAGGTGTAAGAAATGCTGAGAACATATCAGCCTAAAAAACGTCATCGCAGCAAAGTACACGGTTTTCGTAAAAGAATGGCTACAAGCAATGGACGAAAAGTTCTTGCAAGAAGACGCGCAAAGGCTAGAGCGAAGTTAACTCATTAATTTTTAAGACCGCTTTCAATTCATAGCGGTCTTAACTATTTTGCCTCCGGAGAGCAGGTATTCTATGCATTTTACCGAATCACTTACGGAAAACCGGAACTTTATGCGTCTTTACCGCTCGGGGAAAAATGCTGCCGGAGCCGCAATTGCAGTTTACTGCAAAAGAAACAATCTAGGTATGAATCGTTTAGGGATCACTGTCAGTGTTAAGCTTGGCGGAGCGGTTATAAGAAACCGGACACGCCGTCGCATTAAAGAGGCATACCGCTTGCATGAGGCCGAGTTTCGAAAAGGCTATGATATTGTTATTGTCGCACGGCATCGGGCTAAAACGGAATCTTTTTGTGCTTTGGAACAGGGTATTTGCAAAGTGTTTCAAACGCTTGGCATGATGAAAGAAGAAAAATGAAGAAGCTGTTAATTTTTTTTATACGCATTTATAGGACTTATTTTTCCGGAATAAAATCGGCTCCAAGCTGCCGTTATATTCCGTGCTGTTCGGAATATGCACTTTTAGCAGTGGAAAAGCATGGCGCGCTTAAGGGCGGGCTTTTGGCTATTTGGAGGCTCCTGCGATGCAATCCTTTTTCTCGCGGAGGTTATGACCCCGTACCATAAATAGAATAAACACTCCATATCGGAGGGATATAGTTAATGGATCTTATTTCAATTCCGTTTGGGTATATACTAAGATATATACTGCAATTTGTGGGTTCTTACGGCCTTGCAATTATTCTGTTTACCATTTTAACAAAGCTGATTATATTGCCGCTTGCTGTGAAATCAAAGAGCGCTATGATAGACGTGCAGCGTCTTCAGCCGAAGCTGAAAGATTTGCAGAAAAAATATGCTACGGATAAAGCCCGTTATCAACAGGAAGTGGAAAAACTTTATAAAGCGGAAGGCGTGAACCCGGCAGGAAGCTGTTTGCCTACGCTGATTACATTTCCGATCATGATCGGTCTTTATTATGTTATTACCAGACCGCTTTCTTTTTTGATGAGTCTGACCCCGCTTCAGATCAGCCAGGTGGCGCAGCGCCTCGGTATGGATATGAGCAAAATTATCGGTGCGCACCTTAACTCGATTGAGATCAGTGTTGCAAATCAGCTTCAGGGAAATTTATCAAAAGTCGCGGACATTTCAAAGAATATTTTTGAAATCAATTTTCATTTTTTAGGAATCAATCTTGCGGCCACTCCGCAATGGAATCCTGCCAATAAAGAGTTTTCACTTGTTTTACTGCTCATCCCTATTTTATCGGGACTTACCGCGTTCTTAATGAGCAGGATAACAATGAAAGCGCAGGAGAAAATATCGGGAGGCCCGATGCCGGGCGGGCAGAGCACTGCTACCATGATGTATATGATGCCCTTAATGTCTGTTTGGTTCGGCTTTATGTTCCCGACAGGCGTAGGTCTTTACTGGATTGTCAGCAATATCATCGGCGCAATCCAAGAATATTTTCTCACAAGCTACTTTGCTAAAAAGTTAAAACAAAAAGAAGCAGAGCTTGAGGAGAAAAAAAGAAAAAGAGCACTCAGAAAAGAGCAGGAAGCATCCAAGGAGGATAAGGGAGATGAACAATAATCCCGAAGTTCTAAAAGTGGTTGAAGCAACAGGAACGACAATTACAGCGGCGATTGAAGCTGCTCTTAAAAAAATAAATAAAGACCGCGATGACGTAACCGTTGAGATACTCGAAAAACCCAGGTCCGGTTTCCTTGGAATCGGAGCGTCTCCGGCAAGAGTAGCCGTTTCGTATTATGAAAAAGAAGAAATCGTCAAACCACAGCAGCAGCCCAAGCCGGTTCAGCATATACAAACACAGCCACAGCAGAAAATACAGCCCAAGGCTCCGCAAATCCAACAGCCGAAACCTGCCGTGACCGCACCGGTTGCAAATACGGCAAATCAAGCGCCGAAAATTCAGCCTGCGCAGGAAAAAAAGCAAACAACCTATTATCCTGCGACTTCGGAAGCGTCTCAAAGGGCAAAAGAATTTGTTGAGGGCTTGCTTAAACATTACGGAATAACTGCTGAAATCGATGTAAAAGAAGACAACGAGTATAACATTGCTATGGAGCTTCGCGGAGATTATATGGGTGTTATCATTGGGCGCCGCGGAGATACGCTTGACGCGATTCAATATCTTTGCTCACTGGTTGTCAATCGTAAGGAAGATAAACATTATAGAATTATTCTTGATACCGAGAATTATAGAGCAAAACGTGAAGAATCCTTGGAACGTCTCGCGAAAAAGATTGCGGGAAAAGTACTCAAATATAAGAAAAGCATGACGCTTGAGCCGATGAACCCGTATGAAAGGCGCATCATTCATTCGGCGCTTCAGGATTTTCGCGGGATTACGACGTATTCCACCGGCAACGAACCAAACCGCCGCATTGTTGTAACGCTGGCAGGGTCCCAGAAAAATGGCGGCCAATCCGTGAGAAGATATAACAATTGACAAGGAACGAAAAGCGGACCGGCGGGGAATTAGCCCGCCGGTTTTTTGAATGTAGAATATGTTTATAAATCAAAGGGGGATGAAAAAGTGAATACAACAATCGCCGCCTGCTCAACGGCACCGGGAGCCGGAGCAATTGGAATCGTCCGTATGAGCGGACCGGAAGCGATTTTCGCCGCAGATTTCTTTTTTCATCCGAAAGGCAGTGCACGTTTTGCCGATTTGAAACCGCGTACGGTTTATTATGGAGAATTTACGGACAAAAACGGACAGATTCTTGATCTTTGTACCGCGGTTTTCTTCAAGGCGCCCAACAGCTATACTGGAGAAGACATTGTAGAAATTGACTGCCATGGCTCCCAAGCGCTTATTGCGGAGATTTTAACTTGTCTGTTTGAATATGGAGTAAAACCCGCGCTTCCGGGAGAATTTACAAAAAGAGCATTCTTAAATGGAAAAATAGATCTTGCTTCCGCCGAAGCGGTTATTGACTTAATTACAGCGCAAAATGCTGCGGCTGTAAAAAATGCCGCGTCTCAGCTAAAAGGTTCGTTAGGGGACAAGCTTAAGAGGGTACGGCAGGAATTATTGAATCTTGTTTCACATTTTTACGCAGTCGTCGATTTTCCGGACGAAGGCGTCGATCCTTTTCTTATAAGCGAAGCAACCAAAACACTTATAAGCAGTACAAAGCAGATTGAACAGCTTCTTAGAACCTATAACCGGGGCCGATTTTTAAAAGAAGGAATTCCGGTCGTTATTTTAGGAAAGCCCAACGTCGGAAAATCCTCTTTGTTAAACGCACTCTGCGGTGAGGATAAAGCCATTGTTACGCCCTATGCAGGAACAACAAGAGATATTGTTGAAGCAAAGCTTCGGACAACGGGCTCGCTTCTTAGTTTGATGGATACCGCGGGAATCCGGGAAAGCGGCGAAGAAATCGAAAAGATCGGAATTACCCGTTCTAAACAGGCTGTGGAAAAAGCGCAGTTTGCGATTGCGGTCTTTGACGGGTCCCGGCCTTTGGATGAAAATGACCGGGAGGTGATCGACCTCTGCAGACAGATTTCGTCCATTGCGGTTGTTAATAAAAGCGATCTTATAAAAAAACTGGACTTATCGCAACTTGAAAAGACGTTTGAGAAAATTGTTGAGGTCAGCGCTAAAACAGGCGACGGTCTTTCTCTCCTCGAAGAGGCGCTATCTGAAAAAACGGGATTAAACCAGGACTTTTCAGACAGTCTGATCACAAATATAAGACAGGCGGAAGCATTAAGAGGTGCGCTGGATCGTTTAACGGAAGCTTCGAACTCGATCGAAACAGGTATCACACCGGATGCCGTCGTGATGGATATCGAGGGTGCGTTGTTCCATCTTGGGGAAATTACGGGTGAAACGGTAAAAGAAGAGATTATTTCAAATATTTTTAGCAGGTTTTGTGTTGGCAAATAATATACAATGTAATATAATTAATAAGAATAATATGTCTTATCTGGCAGGAGAATTTGATATTGCGGTCATCGGTGCAGGCCACGCAGGGATTGAAGCAGCACTTGCTTCCGCCCGGCTTGGAATGCGCACGATCTGCTTTACAATCAATTTGGACGCCGTGGGTAACATGCCCTGTAACCCTGCTATCGGCGGAACGGCCAAGGGACAGCTGGTTCGTGAAATTGACGCGCTTGGCGGTGAAATGGCGAAAGCGGCGGACCATTCCTGTATCCAGT
>JANZZB010000093.1 GCA_026419635.1 Clostridiales bacterium
CAGTACATAAACATTTATCGCCTTTAATATGACCATAGGTATCGTTATATAATTTAAAATTATCAATATCAATCATTAGACAAGCAATGCTTTTTATATCAGATAAAACAATTTGATCCATATATTCAATGATACTTTTTCGATTCGGAATGTTTGTTAAGAAATCAAAATTTGCATAAAGTTCAAGTTTTTCATTTTGCTCAAGGATTAATTTTTGGTTTAGAAAAGAAGTGCATTTTATTCTAATATTTAATAAGATCATGATACAAGCGGCGACTACCATAAAAAAGGGATTGATCAGTTCGGCAAACGTAACGATAAAACTTAAATGACTCATTAAAATTAAAAGAGTATAAATAAGATAACTTATCAAATTGATCATACAATGTATAATAGGCTTGACCCGAAAGATCATGGAATGAATAATTGTAAGTTGAACAAAAAGATAGGAAGAAAAACCGTTCATTACATCAAATGCTGAAAAAAACGAGCTCCAAACACTTAGGATAGCAATCATAACGAGTTCAATCTTTAGCAATATCTCAGGAAAAGTTCTAAAAATTTTCATTAGAAATAATAAGCTTGCAGACAGAATAACCATTGATATATACATATAAATATATTGAGGGTAAAATTCCGTGTTTATATGAAGAAATGGCCGTATGTAATAAGAAAACACCATAAAGCTTTCCATGATAAGTGTCATTGATAAAATGACCAAAGCGGGAATACGATTTGTTTCGGCACAATCATCCCAAAAAGCTTTTCGGGTTGTATGATCTAGCTCATTAACACTGCATTTTATCCGTGATAGCTGAAGTATGAATCTTTTTAATTTATCAAGAAAGAAAAAATGCACAACTACAACTCCTAAACGGTACAAGTCTCCGAGCTATAAATCAATGAAACATTCATGTTTGCTTAGAAATATATGAACAACTGAACCGTCAGTTAAAATTTGATAGAAAAGTTCTATAAATCAAAATTGATATTGTTTTGATTTTTGTCATAGCCAAATATTACGTCGTTATTTTCTATAATCGATTGTATTTCTTCCATAGAGCTTTTATCCAAAGAGGATTGGACCGGCAAATCGTTTATATAATTAGAGCCGATACAAAAGAGTCCAGTAACGATAAAACCAAAAACCATTAGCATAACCGTTCTTTTCATGTTACTCCTCTTTTCCTTTTTTATTACTCTTAGCAGAATACATAAACAAGAAGTATTTTATTATTTATTTCGGGCTTTTTTTTGAAATAATAAGGGAATGGAACTAAAAATTGCTGTGGTATAACAGCGAGACATCATAAATATTTCATTGTTATTCAACGACGTCCGGATGTATTCCTTTTATATGGATAACATAATGTCCACTGAACAAATGCGATTTTCCATTTTCCAATTGTTCAGTAAGCATTATATAAAAAATAGGACAGAGATTTCATTCTCTGTCCCTTTATATTAGGTATATTAGGCTGTTTCTATTTTGCTTTCTATTTGCAGTCCAAGTTTCTCAATCGCCGCTTCACGCATTTTATATTTTAGTATTTTTCCTGCAGCATTCATTGGGAACTCATTAACAAAATCTATATAACGGGGAGTCTTGTGTTTTGCCATGTGTGTTCGGACGAAATCCTTCAGATCATCTTCCGAAAGTGCTTCGCCTTCCTTCAAGATAACGCAGGCCATGATTTCCTCTCCGTATTGTTTGTCAGGCACACCGATAACCTGAACGTCTTTCACTTTTGGATGAGTGTAGATGAAGTCCTCTATTTCTTTCGGGTAAATATTTTCGCCGCCGCGGATGATCATATCTTTAATACGTCCGGTGATTCTATAGTTACCGTTTTCATCCTTCCTGGCAAGGTCACCGGTATGCAGCCACCCGTCTTTATCGATTGCTGCTGCCGTTGCCTCAGGCATCTTATAATACCCTTTCATGATATTGTAACCACGCGCAACAAATTCTCCGTCGACATTAACGGGAAGGTCTTCTCCTGTTGCGGGGTCAACAATTTTACACTCCACACCCGGTAAAGCGCGGCCGACTGTATTAACCCTAACTTCAAGAGGATCGTCCACACGGCTTTGAGTGCAGCCCGGTGAGGCCTCTGTCTGACCAAATACAATTGATATTTGGGTCATATTCATCTTATCAACAACATCCTGCATGACTTTGACGGGGCAGGGGCTTCCGGCCATAATGCCGGTTCTCATGTGGGAGAAGTCTGTCTTGTTAAAGTCTTCGTGTTCCAGCATTGAGATAAACATAGTCGGTACACCGTGGAAACAGGTGATCTTCTCACGGTTTATGCATTCAAGTGAAAGTTTTGGCGAGAAGAAAGGCATAGGGCACAGGGTGGTACCATGTGTCATAGAAGCGGTCATTGCAAGGACCATTCCGAAGCAGTGAAACATCGGAACGTGTATCATCATACGGTCGGCGGTGGAGAGATCCATGCAGTCACCAATGTTTTTTCCGTTATTGACGACGTTATGGTGAGTCAGCATAACTCCTTTCGGAAAGCCGGTTGTTCCTGATGTATATTGCATATTGCACACGTCATTTTTGCTAATAAAGGCGGCACGGCGGTAAACATCTTCTAAAGGTGCCTTTTCAGACATTGCAATTGCATCATCCCAGGTTAGGCATCCATCCTGCTTTGAATCAACTGTAATGATATTTCGAAGGAACGGTAGCCGCTTCATATGTAAAGGTTTTCCCGCTTCCGCTGTTTTCAGTTCAGGGCAAAGTTCCTTGATAATGCCGACATAGTCGGAATCTTTAAAGCCGTCAATCATAACGAGCGTATGTGTATCTGACTGGCGGAGCAAATATTCTGCCTCATGGATTTTATAGGCCGTGTTTACTGTGACTAAAACGGCGCCGATTTTGGTTGCAGCCCAAAAGGTAATATACCACTGAGGTACATTTGTCGCCCAGATGGCCACGTGGTCTCCAGGCTTTACACCCAAAGCAATTAATGACCTTGCAAACACATCGACGTCGTCACGGAACTCGGAATAAGTTCTTGTATAATCAAGCGTGGTGTAATGGAAAGCATACTGATCAGGAAATTCATCAACCATACGATCCAGAAGCTGCGGGAAAGTCAAATCAATGAGTGTTTCCTTTTCCCAGACATATTTACCCGTTTTAGCATTATTATCAAACAGATGGCCTTTTGATTTGTTCTTATCCGTATAACGGCTTATATAATTTGCGAAATTAGGAAAGACAATTCCGGGATCATCCAGATCATTCGCCCAGCGTTTGACCCATTCAAGGGTTATAAATCCATCATGATTAATGGAACGCAGTGCAAACAGCATATCATCAATCGGCAGATCTCCCTCACCCATCATTCTATACCGCACTTTACCATTTTCCATTACAGAATCTTTGATATGGATATATTTAATATAAGCCCCTAAGTTTTGTACTGTTTTACCCGGAGTCTCCCCCAAGTAACGGTATGGATGATGAAAATCCCAGAGTGCTCCGACCGAATCACTTTCTATATGATTTAATAATTTGCTGAGTCGTTCTGTATCTGCATAGACACCGTTTGTCTCAACAAGAAGTGTAACATTGTTTTCCTCTGCAATAGGGATTAATTTTTTTAGAGACGAAATAACGATTTCGTCGTCAACTTCACCATTCGGCTGCGGTTCTAAATCGCCGAGAATTCGAACATATGGAGTTTTTAATTTTGAAGCAAGTTTAATATATTGTACGATCTCTTGATGGTTTTTCTCAGCCTTATCAGCAAATTTTAAACAGCATCCGGACGAAAGACATGGAATTTCAAGACGAAGACTGGCAAGCTTTTTAATTGTTTCGTTTAATTGGCTCTCCAGAAATGGCTGAGCGTTGACTGCAAAGATCTCATTGCCAAGCCCACGCACTTCAATTCCGTCAAATCCCAGATCTTTAGCCATAGAATAAATTTCAGTCCAACTGAAATCGGGACAACCGATGGTAGAAAATGCAATTTTCATGGTTATTCCTCCTCTTAATTCACATTATGTGAAATACTTTTTTGATACGCAGATAATAAAAAAGCTTTCATCTCAAGGCTTTTCAGCTAGAGACGAAAGCATATACTCCCGTGGTACCACTCTAATTGGTATAAAACTATACCCACTTACAGCATCGATCGTTTGATGAATGCCATCCCATTATAACGGAGGGAAACCCGGTCACACTTACTTGCATTATTTGCTTTCGGCTGACTGCTCAAGGGGGACTCATAACCGCTCTGTGCACTGTCTTTCAGCAACCGACAGTTCTCTGTAGCACCATACTCGGAATGTTTGCCCTATCATTGCATTTTCAAAATAAATTTGTGTTATGATATCAAATTCTATAATAATTGTCAAGTCAGATTTTTTTAGAAGAATATTTCTATGAATTATGATAAACTACACATTTTTGACGCTGTTCTGTCGAAAATCCGCTCACCTATCGAACTTTGAACACTGATAAGCAAATGATTAAAGTCTCCAGTAGAAGAATGAGGAATAATAATCCTCAAACGACCATTTTCATTTCGGACAGAAACCCAGGAATTATTGATGTTTGTATTAATGCTATTTATAATTTTGCTGCCCTGGATTTCAAGATTCATCCTTTTTAATTTGCTATTACAGAGAAAGGTAAGATTAACATGGTATCTTGTAAGATTTTCTATTTTTGAACGAGCAGTAACAAAAATATTTAAATTATTTTCGGTCGAAATCTCCGCATATACTCCCGTAATATCGGTCTCTTTGCTGAGTTGCAAACCTAACGTATCCTTGAAAGGGTCAATAATAATGCGATTGCTATCTGTTGGCATCAAATTGGCATCGCTTAAAAGTCCGCTGCGAAGTTTGCCATCCGGGTATTCACCGAATAGCTCATTTTTTCGTTCAAAAGCAGTTATTAATAAACTAAGTGTACGAAGCTGTGTTTTGTACAAATGAATTGCTTTTGATTTATCTTTAATATCTTTAAGCGTCATGTCAAGTGCTTGCCATTCGGTACCGGTACCAAGTAATTTTGCTGGCGGGGTAAGATACATTCTGAGATCTTCTCTTAAAGGGGTTGGCCAATCACCCCGATGGACAAGGTATAGCCATTGCTTTTTCGGTTTATAATTCAGTTCAGTCAAAGCAAGCTTAACAAAAGCGTTTGTAGCCCAATGGTCCGGATGCCTGTCGTTTGGGTGAGGATATACAACATAGTCCGGCTTAAATTCTGAGACAATTGTCTTTATGTTTGAAAGCAGACTTTCGCCGGCATAGGGCGCCCCGATAGTCATACTGTTTACATAGGGTGAAAAATTAGTTTTTGTATATATGCTTTTATATGGCTGGCTGTTTTCCCAATTTGTTTCCCACATTGACATAATACCGCCGTCCGGATATCCGAGAAAAACAATATTATCTTTAGACAAACCTAACGTCTTAAGCGCTTCAATCGTTTCCTGTTGTCTTTTATAACCGAATTTAATATAGTCTTGAGGCTTAGGATTTAACTTAAAATAATCTAACTCCAACCCGCTTTTAAATCCATCACCGTTTGTGACCAGTACGACCTTTACTTTGCCTCCGTTTTCAAGAGTCTTTTTTATTAAATTTCCGGCGCCAAGCACTTCATCATCGTTATGAGGAGCAAACACTAATAGCTTTGTATTTCGCTCAGGAATTTGAATTTGATTTAACGTAAACCTTACATAAAAGTTTGATATAAATTCCCTTAAGAAAAAGCCGACGGTTATCAGAATTGAAATGGACAAGAAGACGATTATTAAAATCTTTATTAATTTTTTTCGTTTCAAATTTTGCATTTTATTTATACCCATAAAAATTATTATTAACGATTTTATGCTTAAAATTTACTTTATATTCAAAACAATTTAGCAAGATATGGTTCTTTCGTAATATTAACAAAAAATTGTTCTTTGTTCAACTATGATCAGAAGAAAATGATGAGTTAACATCAGTCTGCTTTTAGTTTCTCTAGAAAATTATTGCGAAGCAAGTTAGCCCATATGGGAAACGATGCTTCGCAATTATAATTTAAGGTGAGGGGAGTCGAACCCGATCCAGTTTTTTGCTCGCCGGTTGCACCCCAGGCTGCGTTATCCTCCTTGCTTTACGACAGTAAAGCTGCGTCGTCTGCCTTGCCTGGAGCACAGCCAACGGCAAAAGACTCTACGACCT
>JANZZB010000008.1 GCA_026419635.1 Clostridiales bacterium
TGGGTCCCAAAAGGCGGAGGATGCAGGCGGGCTAGCGCCCGCAAAAGACAACAACGCATTGGGGCGCAATTAGGTGCGGACAGAGGCGGATAGTGTTCAACTCTCCTCGCACTAGGACGACAACAAAGTAAAGCGCGAATTTATCAAGGCTGAGGCGGGTCGGGTTCGTCTCCCCTCACCTTAAGGGGATGAAACTATGGGTTTGTTTGAATTTCTGAACAATCAGTTCTTAAAAATGCAATGGCTATCCGAGCTTATAAAACTGCTGGTTAAAAACGTATTCAGATTAGACACCGACGGACGTTTAGGCGGGAGTATTCATTTTTTTCTCTATGACGTTATCAAAATTTTTATTCTTTTGTCTGTGTTAATCTTTGCTGTCTCTTACATACAGAGTTTTTTCCCGCCAGAGCGCACGAAGAAGATATTGGGAAAATATCACGGAGTCGGTGCAAATCTGCTTGGAGCACTTCTTGGAACGGTGACACCATTTTGCTCGTGTTCGTCAATACCGCTTTTCATTGGTTTTACAAATGCAGGTTTGCCTCTTGGCGTTACCTTTTCTTTTTTAATATCCTCACCGCTTGTGGATCTCGCGTCGATCATTCTGCTTGCTAGCATATTTAATTGGAAGATAGCCGTCATGTATGTCGTTGTCGGCGTTTTGCTCGCTGTAGTTGCAGGAACCATTATAGAAAAAGCGAAACTGGAAAAGTACATAGAACCATTTGTTTTCAATAATAAAATGGCTGGGGCGGAGCAGGCCGAGTTAACAAGAAGAGAGCGAATTATGTATTCCAGAGAACAGGTAATTTGGATTATTAAAAAAGTATGGCTTTATATTCTCATCGGTGTCGGAATCGGCGCTCTTATCCATAATTGGATTCCGGAATCTTTCATTTCGGCGATTCTTGGCCAGGATAAATGGTATTCTGTTTTAATTGCGACCATTGTTGGAGTGCCGATGTATGCGGATATATTCGGAACTCTTCCGATCGCCGAAGCATTGGTATTAAAAGGAGTCGGTCTCGGCACGGCACTGTCCTTTATGATGGCGGTAACAGCGCTTTCTCTGCCTTCGCTCATTATGCTGAAGAAAGTGGTAAAGATAAAGCTGCTTTCTATTTTTACCGGTATTGTGACTCTCGGCATTATCATTATAGGTTACGCGTTTAATGTGTTCGGCAAATTTCTAGTTTAATCGGAGGCAATAAGAGTGACAATTAAAATTTTAGGTTCCGGCTGCAAATACTGCACGACACTTTTTGAAAATACAAAAACGGCTCTATTAAGTCTTGGATTAAGTGCAGAAATGATCAAGGTAACGGATTTTGCAGAAATCGCCTCTTACGGTGTTATGAGTACTCCGGCGCTTGTGATCGACGAAAAAGTGATCTCATCCGGAAAAGTATTAAAACCGAAAGAGATAGAAAATCTGATAGAAAAGGCGGCCAAATAATATGGATCATTCCTGTGGATGTTGTGGCAGCAGCGGTTGCTGTGAGAACAATACGGCAAAAAAGAAGCTGCTGATTGATTTTTTATACTTGGATCTCGGAATTTGTACCAGATGTCAAGGAACGGAAAAGAATCTTGATGAAGCGGTTTTTGAAGTTTCGGCAGTTTTGAAGGCTGCCGGATATGATGTGATTGTAAATAAGGTTCACATTACTTCAAAAGAACTTGCAAACCGTTATCGATTTGTCAGTTCTCCAACAATACGAATCAATGGTATTGATATTGATCTTGAGTTAAAGGAAACGAATTGCGAAGAATGCGGTGATTTGTGCGGGGATACAGTAGATTGCAGGGTCTGGACCTATAACGGGATGGAATACACCTTACCGCCTAAAGAATTGATTATTAATGCAATATTAAAAGAAGTTTATTCAGAAAAGAAAGCTGTAAAAGAAGATAAAAACGAATATACGCTTCCAAATAATCTTGAAGTGTTTTTCAACCAAAAAGGACTTAATGGAGGTTCGTAAATGGATACTGGGAAAAAAACGCGACTGTCTTTTTTAGACAGGTTTTTAACGTTATGGATTTTTATTGCTATGGGGATCGGCGTAATAGGCGGATTCTTATTTCCTCAGCTTGCAAAAACGTTAGAAGGAATGAGCACCGGAACAATATCCTGGCCGATTGCTATTGGCCTGATTGTTATGATGTACCCTCCGCTTACCAAGGTAAAATATGAAGAAATAGGTAAGGTTACGAGGAATAAAAAAGTTTTAGCAATGGCTATTCTACAAAATTGGATTATTGCACCGATATTGATGTTTTTTTTAGCGATAGTAATGCTGCCGGACCTTCCAAATTACGCAATAGGTTTAATTATTATCGGAATTGCACCGTGCATTGCGATGGTAATTGTCTGGAATTCCCTTGCCAAGGGTGATAACGAATATTGCGCCGCACTGGTTGCATTAAATTCCATATTCCAGATTCTATTTTATTCTGTGTACATATATCTGTTTGTTACCGTATTACCGAAATGGCTAGGTTTGTCCTGGGGAGGCCAAGCGGTTGAAATTTCAATATGGGATGTCGCTAAAAGTGTGCTGATTTATCTGGGAATCCCTTTTGCTGCCGGTTTTTTAACCAGGTTTGGATTACTCAGGATAAAAAGCAGAGATTGGTATGAAAAAGTATTCATTCCCAAAATTTCACCGTTAGCCTTAATAGCACTGCTTTACACAATAATAGTAATGTTTGTATTAAAGGGTCAGTTTATCGTCGCGCTGCCGATCCATGTAATCAGAATTGCAATACCTTTATTCATTTATTTTGCCGTTATGTTTCTCGAAACCTTCTATTTTTCATATAAGCTTAAAATCAAGTATGATCAGGCGGTTACTCTTTCGTTTACCGCGGCTAGCAACAATTTTGAGCTTGCTATCGCTGTTGCGGTAGCCGTTTTCGGAATTTCTTCTGATCAGGCCTTTGCAGCCGTTATCGGCCCGCTGATTGAAGTGCCGATCATGATTTCTCTCGTTAATCTTGCTTTATTCTTCAAAAGAAAGTATTTTGATTTTAACGATGCAAAGTAGCATCTTTAACTATTGCCAAACAGACAAACCCGTTCTTCCGGTTTTTTACTAAGGAAAGGATTGTATCATGTTAAAAGTCGGCTTTATATGTACCCATAATTCCTGCCGTTCCCAAATTGCGGAGGCGTTAGGAAAGCATTTGGCAAATAACGTGTTTGAAAGTTATTCTGCAGGAACCGAAATTAAAAAGCAAATCAATCAGGATGCAGTAAGATTAATAAAACAGGGCTACGGAATCGACATGGAACAAACTCAAAAGCCAAAGCTTATATCGGAAATTCCTCCGATTGATATAGTGATTACGATGGGCTGCAACGTCAATTGCCCGTATCTTCCCTGTAAATACCGAGAGGATTGGGGGCTCTCCGATCCCACAGGCCAGTCTGATGAAGAATTCAGGAAGATAATACAAACGATTGAGCAGAAAATACTGGAGCTGAAGAATAGAATAACGGAAAAATCCATAAAGGTTTTAGGCTAGCAAAATTAAAAAAGGTTCAAAAAGGAATCCTCTCCTTTTTGAACCTTTTTACGATTGTATTTCTTTGGATTTTCAGGTTTCCTGGTTACTGGGTTTATTCCGTCCCAGGTAACGCGTTTTTTAAGATTAAGGTTTCTTTTTGCCTTCTTACTCAGCTTTTCTTTCGGTATGAATTTTCCATATAATACACCCTTTCAGGACCATTATAGCATAATTTCATTTTCTTATGATATGGCAAAAAGGGAAAATCAATACGAAAAGCCGATTAATATAATGTCCACTGAACAAATGCGATTTTCTAGTCGCTTGCCCATAGTCCGCATTTTACGAACTATGGGTGGCAAAACAAGCTTGTTTTGCCGCTTTAGATACATTGAATGACAGCCTATCAGAATTTGAAACCACTGTTTCAAATTCTAAATGCAAGGTTTTTACGAAACAAGACGCGAAAACCTTGCATCTTGACAACTGAAAAATGACTTTTAAGCCCTTTGCGGGGTCATTTTCCAGTTGCTCAGCAGGCATTAATATAACGCGAGCAGCATTTCCCGGAGTATTTTACAAGTAGTGGCGGTAGAACTGCCGCTATGGTCATAAATCGGTGCCAGTTCGTTTATGTCGAAAGCGACAATGTTTAATTTATAAAGTGTTAGAATTGCTTTTAATAGATCACTGAATGAAACCCCGCCGGCTTCCGGTGTACCCGTGCCGGGGAAAATGGACGGATCAAGAACATCAAGATCCAGAGAAAAGTAAACCGGCTTGTTTTGAAGCTGCCGAACAACTGAATCCAATCCTTCGAAATCAAACCGACGGGTAGTAACATGATCTTTTGCCCATTCAAATTCAGTGCGATCACCGGAGCGGATTCCAAACTGAAAGATCTTGCCGTCACCTAAAAGTTCCCACGCTCTGCGCATGACACAGGCATGAGACAGTTTTTCTCCCAGATAATCATCCCGTAAATCCATATGTGCGTCAAAATGGATGATATGAAGATCGGGATACTTGGAAAAGGCTGCCCGAACGGAACCGAGTGTGACTAAATGTTCGCCGCCGATCAGGCAAGGTTTTTTTTCATCACTTAAAACCTGCGCCGTAAATTCTTCAATTAGAAGCAACGCTTTATCTGGGTTGCCAAAAGGCAGTTCCAGATCACCGTAGTCAAAGACGGAGATATCCGTTAAATCTTTGTCTTGATAGGGACTGAACGTTTCGATGCCGAACGATTCGCTGCGGGCAGCACTAGGGCCAAACCTTGCACCCGGGCGAAAGGACGTTGTTGAATCAAACGGGGCGCCGAAAAGTACGATATTCGCGTCTTTATATTCGCTATCACAGCCGATAAAGGAATTTAAATTTCTATTCATCGTCCGTGTTCTCCAGAAGTTCATTTACATAGGTCGGCAGTGCAAAACAACCTTTATGAAGTTCAGTATTATAATACTTTGTTTTGATTCCAAGGCTGTTCCAAAGATCTGCATCCAGATCTTTAATTGGATCATATTTTTTGGACGCGAAACCAAACAACCAATGCCCGGACGGATAGGTAGGGATATGCGCCTGATAAACCCGGCAATTGGGGAAAAATGACTGAATACGTTGATGGGCCCGTTTCATTGACATGACATCATCTTTATAATAAGGGCTTTCATGCTGGTTTACCAAAATTCCGTCGTCCCTTAAAGCCTTAAAGCAGTTTCCGTAAAATTCTTTCGTAAACAATCCTTCTCCGGGACCAAACGGATCTGTCGAGTCTACAATAATTAAATCATATTGTTCGGTTTTAGAGCGCACGTAACGGAGCCCGTCTTCAAAATGCAAAACGACTCTGGGGTCCGAGAATCTGGATGCTGTTTTCGGCAAGTGCTCACGGCATACCGTAACAACCATTTCATCAATTTCTGCAACATCGATTTGTTCAATCGATTGATAACGGGTAAGCTCCCTGATGGTACCGCCATCTCCGGCTCCGATCACCAGAACATTTTTTATTTTCGGATTCGTTGCCATCGGTATATGGACAATCATGTCGTGATAAATAAACTCGTCTTTTTCGGTTATCATAACAAGCCCGTCAAGTGTCAGAAATCGCCCAAATTCCGTTGAATCAAATACATCAATTCGCTGAAACTCGCTCTGAACCGAACAAAGCTGTTTTTCAACTCTGATCGAAAAATGGACATTTTCCGTATGTTTTTCGGTAAACCAAAGTTCCATTTTCAAAGCTCCATTTTCAAATTATAAATTAGTATTACCTGTTTTTTATACATTTCCGTCTATGATATTAATCTTCTCTATTTTTAAATCTTCTGTACCGGTTAAGGAACAACCCTTTTCTTTTGCAAAAGCGATATAAGTAAGAATTTCTTCGGTTATTCTCTCTCCAGGTGCTAAAATAGGGATTCCAGGTGGATAACACATAACAAACTCGGTACTCACCGCATCTTTTGCCGAGTTAATCGGAACGGATTTTTTATTTGAATAAAACGCTTTTTGAGGAGAAGATACAATTTCAGGAGTAATATATTCGTGGTCAAATATTCCGGATGGGTCTTGTGCGTAAAGTCGCTTTATTTCAGAAAGGGAAGAGATTAAACGTTCCAGGTCCAGACTTCTGTCACCAACGGATATAATGGCGAGTATATTTCCGATATCGCCAAACTCAATCTGGATTCCGTAATCATCCCGAAGAATATCGTATACTTCGATACCGGCAAGCCCAATTTCCCTCGTATGTACAGAGAGCTTGGTCACGTCAAAATCGAATACGGTGTCAGTGTTAATCAGTTCTTTGGAAAATGCGTAAAAACCGCCGATTTTATTGATTTCACGCCTTGTATATTCTGCAAACCTCGTAACCTTTTCGAAGATTTCTTTACCGTTTAATGCTAAGTTTCTTCTCGAAATGTCAAGCGAGGACATCAGCAAATAGGAGGCGCTTGTCGTCTGTGTTAAATTGATAATCTGGCGGACATAATCCGGGTTCACATTTTTGCCAAGCAGTAACAGAGAACTTTGCGTTAAAGATCCGCCGGTTTTATGCATACTGACAGCCGACATATCTGCACCGGCCTGCATTGCACTAAGCGGTAAATTCTCTCCAAAGTAAAAATGTGTGCCATGCGCTTCATCCGTAAGCACCATTATTCCCGCTTCGTGCGCAATTCGGACAATTTCTTTGATATTAGAACAAATTCCATAATATGTGGGGTTATTTACCAATATCGCTTTTGCATCCGGATTTTGCAAAATGGCCTGTTTTACATCGTCAATTGACATGCCTAACGGAATGCCTAATTCTTTATTGAGCCCGGGATTGACATAAACAGGTATGGCACCGCTGATAATCAAGGCGTTGATTGCACTTCGGTGCACATTTCGGGGCATAATGATTTTATCGCCCTGTTTACAGGCACTCATAATCATTGCCTGAACGGAGGACGATGTTCCGTTTACCATAAAAAATGCGTTTTGCGCATTAAAAGCATCGGCCGCTAGCTCTTCCGCTTCTCGTATCACGCTAACAGGATGACAGAGATTGTCGAGAGGTTTCATAGAGTTGACATCCACGTTCAGACATGACTTTCCGAGAAATTCTGTTAGTTCCGGATTTCCACGGCCCTGTTTATGGCCGGGTACGTCAAACGGCACGACACGTTTTGTTTTATATTTGATTAAGGCCTCATAAAGCGGCGCATTTTCTTGCATAAGAGTTTTCATTTTGTATTCCTTTTCAGCGCTAATAGATGTTCATTCCGCTGAAGATTTCAATCATCTCTTTGCGTAAGTTATTTGATATTGCGAGCCTTTCTTTCGGAGGAAGCTCATAAACATCCAAATTAAAGAGATAATTTTGCAACTCTATTTCCTTAATCAAAAGCTTTGTATGAAACATATTTGACTGATAGACGTTTACGTCAACAGCATCGTACTTTTTCAGTGTATCTTCTTTGATATAGTTTTGTATGGAAGTAATATTGTGATCGATAAAGCATTTTCTTCCCGTTACGTCACGGGTAAAGCCACGGACTCTGTAGTCGATTGTCATGATATCGGAATCAAAGCTTCCGATCAGATAGTCCAGAGCGTTAAGCGGAGAAACTTTACCGCAAGTAGCAACATCAATATCAACGCGGAAGGTGGCGATAGAATTGTCGGGATGATATTCAGGATAGGTATGAACAGTAACGTGGCTTTTGTCGAGATGTGCTACGATTGTATCTCGGCCACGTAATACGCCTAAATCGTCGCCATTTAGTGCTCTTTCTGTATTTCCGGTTAACGATTGATCGGCAATCAGAAGAGTAACACTGGCACCCTGCGGATCATAATCCTGTTTTGAAATATTAAGTACGTTAGCCCCGATAATTTCTACAACATGGCGAAGAATTTTTGTAAGTCGATCGGAGTTATACTGTTCATCAATATATGATATATAATCCTTCTGCTCCCGCTCACTTTTAGCATAGCATACATCATAGATGTTAAAACTAAGAGTTTTTGTGAGGTTGTTAAAGCCATACAGTTTCAGCTTTTTCGCCAACCCTACCCTCACGACCTTCCTTTATAAAATAACAGATAAACAATACAGTACAAACACGGAAATGTCAATAAAATTGAAAAATATTTTGAAAAAAGTAAAATTGAATTCATTTAGGATATAGTTTGCTCCGTTTTCCTGTGAAATAGTCTTATTAGCTTTATTTTCCTTAAATTCGCAAACCATTAATCATCTAATATCATAAAACTGCGTTTTTACGTGGTTTTTTCATTTAAGTTCGCTTACAAGATGGCTTGATGCCATAAAAATTCCTAAATTTAATCGGGAGAAATCTTATTTTCAATACTCGTATTTTTACGCAGAATGATTGAAATAAAAGCCGCTGAAAAAAATGCAAGAGTTCCCCCGAAATAAAACGGAGCAGACGGGCTTACGATGTCCCATAAAAAGCCCGCTATTACGGATGCAGGCAAAAGCGCTATTCCGACAAGTGAAGAATGAAGTCCAAGTACCGTGCCCTTAAACTCTAAAGGAGCGATTTCGGAAACCAAGGCGCGCTCGATTCCCGAAGTCAAGGCGGTATAGATGCCGTAAATCGCGAATAAGAGAATAACAGTGAATTGTTTTTTAGCAATGGCAAAGCCAAAATAAACCAGTGAAAACGCTAGGTAACCGGTGACCAAGAGTTTTTTTCTTCCGATTTTGTCAGACAGGCTGCCGAAGGGAAGTGCGAGAAAAGAAGAAACGGAGTTATACAGGAAATAAAGAAGAATAATATTTACAGCTGTAAACCCAGCATTTTGCGCGCGAAGCAGTAAAAATGCGTTAGAAGAATTTCCGAGGTTAAAGAGGAAAGCGATGATCAAAAATAGTTTTAATCTTAAATCGAGTTTCTTAAAGCCTTCAATAAAGTTACCCATCTCTTTATGTTCTTTAAAGGATTTCGTTTCTTTAACAAATAACAAAACCATTAAACCGATAACAGCGGGAAGAGCGGAAATCAGGAACGTTTTTTTATAGGCAAATTGTCCTGTGCTGTGAGCCATTAAAAAATATGCAATTAAAACACCGATTGCAGAACCGGCCATATCGAGCATTTTATGGATACCGAATGCATTACCGAGTTTGCCGGATTTTGCGCTTTCATAAACAAGAAGGTCACGAGGCGCAGTTCGCACCCCTTTTCCGAAACGGTCGATTACGCGGGCAAACAGGATTCCGAGCCATGATGTTGATAAAATGAGGGCGATTTTATAAATAACCGATGTGGAATACCCCAAAAACGCAAGCGGCTTTTTTCTTTTATATCGATCGGATATATATCCGCTGTAAACCTTTAAAAGGCTTGCTAGGCTTTCGGCAATTCCCTCCACAATACCGACAAGAGCGGGCGAAGAGCCGAGCACCCCGGTAAGGTAAAGAGGAATTAACGGATAGACCATTTCTGTACTGATGTCGACAAAAAAGCTTACAAAACCTATAAAAATTATGTTTGTCATAGTATGATCAACTCCCCGGCCTTATGGAATGTTACGAAGCTTTTTTCTTGTTCTGCAAATTTCAGAATAATACCAACTGCCAGTTACGTCAAGAACCCGTTCTAATTATTTCCAAAGGGTGTATTACTAGTAATCTTTATTAAATATTGAAAATGCAAAAAAGTGGTATAATAAATAAAGTAAAACAAATCTAGGAGTGATGTTATGCCGGTAATGGGAGCGTTTATCGTTCCGCATCCGCCGCTGATCATACCCGAAATCGGCAAGGGGCAGGAAAAAGGGATCCAAAACACGATTAATGCATACAACAAAGTTGCACAAAAAATTGCAGCTATGAAACCGGAAACGATTATTGTAATATCACCCCATTCCATCATGTATGAGGATTATATCCATATTTCTCCCGGAAGCAGTGCTTTCGGAAATTTCTCAAAGTTTGGAGAAAATACCGTATCGTTTGAAAAGAATTACGACAGTGTTTTTGCGGAAACATTGACTGATCAGGCGCAGAGTGCCGGAATTCCGGCAGGAACGCTCGGAGAAAAAGATAAATCTTTAGATCACGGTGTTTTAGTTCCGCTCTATTTTATTGAACAGCAATATAAAAATTATGAACTGGTTCGAATATCTATTTCTGGACTGCCGTTTCTTCAGCATTATCAATTTGGCAAATGTATTGCGAAAACGTCTGATACACTTGATAGAAATATCGTCATTGTTGCGAGCGGAGACCTTTCCCACAAACTAAAAGAAGATGGTCCTTATGGTTTTGCTTCCGAAGGGCCAGAGTTTGATAATCAGGCCATTGACGCTATGAAAACGGGAGATTTTTTACGTTTACTAAGCTTGGATGAAAAATTCTGCGATAAAGCGGCTGAATGCGGTTTGCGCTCTTTTATTTCCATGGCAGGGGTATTAGATGGAATCGCAGTCGAACCGGAAATTTTGTCTTACGAAGGCCCGTTTGGTGTTGGATACGCAGTATGCAGCTATTTAGTAAAAGGAACGGATGATACACGGCATTTTGATAAACTTTTTGAAAAAGAGAAAAAAGAAATGCTTTTAAAAATGAAAGACTCGGAAGACGAATATGTCCGTCTGGCCAGATTATCGCTTGAAACCTATATTATGGACAATAAAAGGATGAAACGTCCTGAATTGCTTACTGCTGAACTTTTGTTAAGACGGGCCGGTGTATTTGTTTCGCTAAAAAAAGATGGCAGACTGCGCGGCTGTATCGGAACTATTACGCCTCTAACTTCCTGTGTTGCCGATGAGATTATTCGTAACGCAATTAGCGCTGCAACGGAAGACCCCCGCTTTGAACCCGTTACCAAAGAAGAATTGCCGTTTCTTGTTTACAGCGTGGATGTTCTGGACGAGGCGGAGCCGGTTTCGTCAATAAAAGAACTGGATGTCAAACGTTATGGCGTAATTGTCACAAGCGGTAAGCGCCGGGGATTACTTCTGCCCAACCTTGAGGGGGTAGACACAGAGGAACAACAAGTTCAGATTGCTCTTCAAAAAGCAGGCATTTTACAGGGGGAAAATTATCAAATAGAGCGTTTTGAAGTGGTACGGCACAAATGAGCAGACTTGTATGCGAACTATGTCCACATAGCTGCAGCCTTGAAGAAGGACAGGCCGGTTTATGCAGGGCCAGGAGGAATCAGGACGGTGCTATCCGCGATGAAAACTATGGTCTTATCACTTCACTTGCATTAGATCCAATCGAAAAAAAGCCCCTATATAGGTTTTATCCGGGCAGTAAAATCCTCTCTGTCGGAAGCTACGGTTGTAATTTCAGGTGCTCATTTTGTCAAAATTACGAGATTTCGATGTCGGGCAGGGAGAGAGTAGAACCAGTTTATATTTTGCCGGAAGAGCTTATTCATAAAGCCATTGAACTAAAGCCTATGGGGAATATCGGCATTGCCTATACGTATAATGAACCGCTGATAGGCATTGAGTACGTTTTTGACTGTGCAAAACTTGCAAAAGAAAAAGGCCTTAAAAACGTTCTTGTGACAAATGGTTATATCAATCAAAAGCCGCTTATTAAAATGCTTCCATGGATTGACGCAATGAATATTGACTTAAAAGCGTTTTCCGAACCTTTTTATAAAAAAATCGGCGGCGGTCTTGAAACAGTCAAGAAAACAATCGCTCATGCCTCAAAAAGCTGTCATGTCGAAGTGACAACCTTAATTATACCGGGTGAAAACGACACACCGGAGGAGATGTTAAAGCTTTCTCACTGGCTTTCTTGCGTGAATCATGAAATTCCTCTACACATCACTCGCTTTTTCCCGCGTTACCGGATGACAGACAGAAACGCAACGGACGTAACAGTGATTTACGAACTTGCAGCAATTGCCCGTAAGAACTTAAAATACGTATATACAGGAAACTGCGGATAAGAAAGCACAACCAGCTAGAATAGGTTATGCTTCATGTCCATTTAATAGATTATTGGACATAACATCTTGGTATGCCGTAATAAAGAAATCAATGATTATTTGTGTTTTTATTCTACATATAGAGGAGATTTTGAGTCTTGGATTATATAAAGAGTTTGCAGCAAATGATAGATAACAGCAATAATATAGTGTTCTTTGGAGGAGCTGGAGTTTCTACCGAGAGCGGTATTCCCGATTTTCGCAGCCAGTCCGGTATTTATCATCAGCAATACAAATACCCGCCTGAGACCATACTTAGCCACAGTTTTTACTTGGAACATACGGAAGAATTTTTTGAATTCTACAGAAAGAAAATGATTTTTCCCGAAGCAAAGCCAAATAAAGCACATGAAAAGCTGGCCGAATTGGACAAAGCCGGAAAATTAAAAGCAGTCGTAACACAAAATATCGATGGGCTGCACCAGAAGGCGGGAAGCAAAACAGTATTTGAGCTACACGGATCGGTTCACCGCAATTATTGCACGCGCTGCGGGAAGTTTTTCGATTTGAATTTTATCTTAAATCACGCAGGAATACCGACATGTGACTGCGGGGGAACTATAAAACCGGATGTTGTTCTTTACGAGGAAGCGCTCGATCAAAATATAATTCAAAACGCGATTTCATCTATTTCCAAAGCGGATGTATTCATTGTGGGAGGATCATCATTAGCTGTCTATCCCGCAGCAGACTTAATTCATTATTTTCGCGGTAAAAAGTTCGTTTTAATCAATCGCTCGGAAACATTACAGGATGTTCGGACCGATTTATCCATTCAAGGAAGCATCGGAGAAGTGCTGTCGCATATTTCCGTATAACTTCAGAAATGTTTTTATTTATGCTTAAAAATTTTATATAATAATTTTAGAATCTAGTATGAAAGAATCTAATATATGCGTTTATTTATTGCAATCTGTTTTAATGATCCAATAAAAAATAAACTGTGCAGTACAATTGAAGAATTGAAAAAGCATGTAAAACGTGGTAATTTTACACGCAGGGATAATCTTCATCTCACTCTTGTTTTCATTGGAGAGACGACGAAAGATTCTGAAATCAAAAATGCAATGGACACGGTCACAGAAGACAAATTTCAATTATTGATCGGTGGTTTGGGTAAATTCCATCGGGACAGCGGCGAAATTTATTGGGTTTCGGTGGAAAAAAACAGAGCGCTCAGCACAGTATACGAACAGCTGTATAAAGCGCTTAAGATAAGAGGATTTTCTCTGGAATCAAGACCATTTCGACCGCATTTAACGCTTGGCAGAGAGGTTTTGCCGGAACCTGATTTTGACGAGGCGGCTTTTTCAGGTACTATTTCCGAAATGGAGATGGAAATCTCTCATATCAGTCTGATGAAATCAGAAAGAATCAGCGGAAAACTCGTCTATACAGAAATCTATAGCAAAAAGCTTGGTTCGGGGGAATAGAGAAATGAATATTCAGATATTCGGAAAGTCAAAATGCTTTGATACCAAAAAAGCTGAGCGATATTTTAAGGAGAGAGGCGTCTCCTTCCAAAATATTGATTTGCTTAAATACGGAATGAGCAAAGGCGAATTCGAAAGCGTCAAGAAAGCCGTGGGCGGGATTGATAAGCTGATTGACGAGAAGGCGAAAGATGCGGCGCTTCTTAGATATCTGGCTTATGACAGTGATAAGGAAGAAAAGTTACTTAATAATCCATCTCTACTTAAAACACCAATTGTGAGAAACGGAAAGCAGGCTACCGTGGGTTATCAACCGGATGTATGGAAAACATGGGAATAACTCTCTAAATGCTAAAAAAACATAGCACTCGTACCTTTTCGGTACGAGTGCATGTTTTTTTATATCATTAAATAAAAAGGTTTGTGTCCGATTGTTCGGCAGAGCCGAGGAACGTTGCGACTCCGGCGATTTCCACGCCGTCAATCAGTTCTTCTTGCTTAATGCCCATAATATCCATCGACATCTGGCAGGCGACGAGCCGGACACCATTATCCATTGCAGATTTTAATAATTCTTCAAGAGACTGTACATTTTTATTTTTCATTACCCATCGAATCATGATCGGCCCCATGCCGAGCATGTTCATTCTGGACAAACCAAGTTTTTTGCTGCCTCTCGGCATCATCATGCCAAACATCTTTTCAATAAAACTCTTTTTAACGTTTACGTGTTCACTCTTTCGAAGTATATTAAGACCCCAGAAAGTAAAGAACAGAGTTACTTTTCTGCCCATGGCCGCCGCACCGTTTGCAATAATCAACGATGCAAGCGCCTTGTCAAGGTCACCGCTGAAAACAATCATGCTTTTATCATTGCCGCTTTGTGCAGATTGGGTTGTCATTTGATTGGTTCCCTTTTGAATTAAAACACTGTAAACTCCTTTATCGCGACTGACATCGATCAGCTTATTTCCGGTTCGATCGCACCAGACATGAACGTCAGAAGCAAAGGCGGGGTCCGTTGCACGAACCAGCATTGTTTCGTCGTCTTTTATGGCTCGGATCCCTTCCGCAACCTTCATGATTGGACCAGGGCATTGCAGTCCGCATGCGTCGACTTCAATTACTGCGGAGGCGTTTTTTTGATTGTCATTTGGTGCTACGGAACATTGGTTTTTATTGATTCCGACGCAGTCCATGCACGATGCTCCTTCTTTTTCTCCTTTTGCAATATTATACGTTTTATAGCCTCCGCTTAGGTTATAAGCGTCATATCCGTTTTGAGACAGAATTCTTGAGGCTATATATCCGCGCAGCCCGACCCGGCAAAATACATAAACCGGTTTCTCTTTTGGAATTTCATTCATCCTGCTTCGCAGTTCGTCAACCGGAATATTAACAGAACCTGTGATTGTGCCCATGCAGACTTCATCTCTTGTGCTGACATCCACCAATGATACGCTATTTAAGTCGAGCTTTTCAACTTCGTCATGATAAAAGACCTTCATATCGCCGCGAAGGATATTGGCTGCAGTAAAACCGAGCATGTTAACGGGGTCTTTCGCGGACGAATACGGAGGAGCGTAGCAAAGTTCCAATTCCTCAAGGTCAAATACCGTGCCTCCAAGTCTTAGCACTGTGGCAAGAACGTCGATTCGTTTGTCGACGCCGTCATAACCGACAGCCTGTGCGCCGAGAATCTTTCCGTCCGGTGCAAAAAGAAGCTTCATGCTGATTTGTGTTGAATTCGGATAGTAGGTTGCATGGTTTGATGGGTGTATGTACGTTTTAAGGTAAGGTATATTCTGCGCTTTTAATTGCTTTTCGTTGAGGCCCGTCGAAGCCGCAATTAAATCAAATACTTTTAATATTGCGCTGCCCTGAACCCCTTTGCCGTTTATCAGACGTCTGCCCAAGGCATTTTCGGCAGCAAGCCTGCCCTGTTTATTTGCCGGCCCGGCAAGAGGGATCAGAGTCTCTGCACCTGATACAAGATGGTTGACGGAAACAGCATCGCCGACCGCGTAAATATCCGGATCGGATGTTTGATAATTGCTGTTTACTTTGATACTGCCACCAATGGAAAGATCAAGACCGGCGTCTTTTGCCAGTTGATTTTCCGGAGAAACGCCGATACTTAAAATAACGAGGTCGGTATCAAGGGTTTTGTCATCTGAAAGCTTAACACGAATGTTTTCCGCTTTTTCAAAACTCTGTACACCGGTCTTAAATCTCAAATGGATTCCGTTTTCCTGCAGATGCCGATGTAAAATCGCAGCCATCTCAGAGTCTAACGAAGAAATTGCCTGATCAAGAAATTCAACAATTGTTACCGAAAGTCCCCGTTCTTTTAAGTTTTCGGCCATTTCGACGCCGACAAAACCTGCGCCGACAACGACTGCACTCTTTACATTATTTTCTTTGATATAGTTGTCGATTTTATATGTGTCGGGTACTGTGCGCAGGGTAAAAATCCCTTGGGTATCAATCCCCGGAAGGTTTGGACGCTTTGGCGCGGCTCCCGGCGAGAGGATCAGTTTGTCATAGCTTTCCTCATAAACCTTTCCGTCGATATGATTTTTTATGGAAACGGTTTTGTGTTCCCGGTCAATTCGGACAGCTTCGCTCCCCGTTCTTATGTCAATATTGAAACGTTCTTTGAAAATGACAGCTGTGGTTACGACAAGCCGATCCTTGTCTTTAATCGTACCGCCGATAAAATAAGGTAAACCGCAGTTAGCATAGGAGACATAGTCACCTTTTTCTAACAATATAATTTCTGCAGTTTCATCCAGCCTGCGAAGCCTGGTAGCAGCACTTGCGCCACCTGCAACACCGCCTACAATGATATATTTCATCAGTATATCCCCTTTCTATAAGGTTTTATTATTATTATTTGCCAATTAGATTTTTGATTTTTGAACGCAGGGTTTCTTCAGACATTGCACCAAGCTTACCTTCAACGATATTGCCGTCTTTATCAATAAAAATGGTCATCGGAATTGAGGAAACGGCGAAATAGTATTTCGCTTCCTGCTGCTTGTCAAAATATGCAGGGAAATGATAATTGTTATCTTTTATAAACTTTGTTCCGGTTTCAAATGTTTCTTTTTGGGTGTCTATGATATCCACCATCATAAAATGAACGTCATTTTTGTATTCATCGTAAAGTTTTTCAAAAGCCGGCAACTCTTCCTTACAGGCAGGGCACCAGCTGGCCCAAAAATTCAACACGATCGGAGTACCTTTAAAATCAGACAATTTATAGGCTTTTTTATTTATATCGCATACGATAAAATCCGGCGCGGGAATTCTTGGACTCGTATTCTGCGTATTTGTCTGCGTTTTCGGCGTATACCCGGCCGAGAGCGAATGATATAGAAAATAAGCAATAACCAGCACGGATGCAAGCACCAGCACGTTAAATAAAGTTTTTCGTGGTTTATTCATTTTGAGTCCTCCGTAAAGTTCAAAAAGTAAGCAATGATAAGAACGTATTCATATAACCCGTTGCCATAAAAAGACCGACCACTATAAGAAAGAGTCCTGAAATAATATTGAAAATCTTATAGTGTTTTTTAATGAAAGCAAAGGTTGATTTCACCCGTTCGATCAAGACGGCACTGATCAAAAAAGGAATTCCGAGTCCGAACGAGTAACATAAAAGCATGGTGATCCCCTTTGTGCTTTCACCACTGTTTGCCGCCAGCATAAGAGCTGATCCTAAAAAAACACCTGCACAGGGTGTCCAGCTGACAGCGAATATCATGCCAAACAAAAGGCATGAAAAAAAACCGGTATGTGAAGCGGACAACGAAAGCTGTTTGTTTATATTCAAATACGGAAGCCGTATTGCACCCATAAAGTGCAGTCCAAATAGGATGACAAAAAGTCCTGTAAAAAGACTGACATATGAGGAATATGCTTTCAGGAAATGCCCAAGTGTTCCTGCAAAGGCACCTAAAAATACAAACAACAGTGTGAATCCCAAGATAAAACCGAATGCATTCAACAAAGCACGGTTTTTTACGGTCTTATTATGTTGTCCCGTGAAAAACGCAACGTATACCGGAATCATCGGCAATAGGCAAGGTGATAGAAAAGTAATCATTCCCTCCAAAAATGACAGTAAATAATCCATCAGCTTCTCCTTTTTGAAACGTAACATGGAAAACTATTATTATAATACATTTTCTTATAATAATGTCCGTGACTAAATCACATATTACGAAGTTTCTTATCCGGATATTGGCTTTGTTTTCGGTTTTTATAAGGCGCTAAAGAAAAAATAAGCAAATGTTGACTGTATGTGATAAAATTATGAAAAGAGAATTAGAAAGCATTATGATTAGTATATACTAAAAAAGCCGGAGATACTATAGAAGCAGGTGATGATATGGCGGATGTAATCATATTAGGCAATGGTCCAGCGGGAATTTCGGCGGCGCTTTACACGGTAAGAGCAGGATTAGAAACGATGGTCATTGGCCGTGACGGCGGTTCGCTTGAAAAAACGGATAAAATTGAAAATTACTACGGTTTTGCGGAACCGGTTTCGTCAAGAGATTTGGTTCAAAATGGGATCAATCAGGCGAAAAGGCTTGGTGTTTCTTTACTAAAAGACGAAGTTGTCGGCATGAATTACAATGGCAGATTTGTTATACAGACAAAGCAAACTGAATACGAAGCAGATTGTGTAATATTAGCTACCGGTTCATCCCGAAAAAGCCCAGCCATTGAAGGGCTCCAGGCTTTTGAGGGAAAAGGGGTCAGCTACTGCGCCGTTTGCGATGGTTTCTTTTACAGAGGCAAACCGGTCGCCGTTTTAGGAGACGGGGAATATGCCCTTCACGAGGCGTCGGAGCTTCTGCCTATTGCAAAGTCAGTTACTCTTTTAACTAACGGGAAAAAACCGAATGTAAAAATACCTTCCGAGTTATCTGTAAACGATCAGGAAATTGCGGAATTAGAAGGAGAAGAATTGCTTCAATCGGTTCGCTTTAAAGACGGGTCATCCCTACCTGTCAGCGGGGTGTTTGTTGCAGTGGGAGTGGCCGGAAGCACAGATCTCGCGAAAAAACTGGGAGCACAGGTAAACGGGACCGCTATAGCTGTTAATGGGGATATGCAAACGAATTTGCCGGGCTTTTTTGCTGCGGGTGACTGCACCGGTGGGTTGCTTCAAATCGCTAAAGCTGTTTATGAAGGCGCCAAAGCGGGAACCAGTGCAATCCGATTTCTGCGTGAGAAGAAAAAATAAAAGATTTTTATAATTACTTTTGAAAAGAATTGATTGTTTTTTCGAATTTTAATACTTGTCCTGAAGTTTTAGGCATTCCTAAATGTGATGTTGTCACGGAAAACGGGAAAACCTTTGCATATAATAAAAATATAAAAATCAAAAAGATGCAAAGGAGAATTTATATGGCACCGATGACAATAACAAAAAACAATTTTGAAGCGGAAGTTCTGAAATCTGAAGAAACAGTATTAATTGATTTTTGGGCACCGTGGTGCGGCCCATGCAGAATGGTATCGCCTGTTGTAGACGAGGTTGCAAAAGAAGTAGATTCCGTAAAAGTCGGAAAAGTGAATGTTGATGAACAGCCGGAACTGGCGGCGAAATTTCAAATTATGAGTATCCCTACACTGATTGTTATGAAAAATGGAAGAGTTGCATCCGCATCCGTGGGTGTAAAAAGTAAGAAACAAATTTTAGATATGATTGAGAGTGGATCCCTCTAATTCTGTGGTTTATACTGTTAACATAGTTAAAGTTAATTAAGATGTGAAAAGCTGGTTTTCTTGTTATGGAAAACCAGCTTTTGAAATTTTGTTATAAGAAGAAAAGAATCACCTTTTTTTCTTTACAGATCGCATAGCCTGCTTCATTTCACCCTTACTACCGAACATACTTTTGATTTTTTCCTGTTCCAACTGGCGGGAGTTCAGTCCTTCATAATGGAGTTCCTTCTGAAGCTTCTTGTAGTTGTTAAATCGTTCCTGCGAAAGTCCCCCGGCTTCAATAGCCCTTATGACTGCACAACCCGGCTCAACTGTATGAGAGCAATCCCTATACTTACAGTTTGATGCCAGTTCTTCAATATCCTCAAAAGATTTGGACAAATTGCCGGATTCAAGCTGCAGTTCCCGCATACCGGGGGTATCGATCACGATCCCGCCGGAGGGAAGCAGCAGAAGCTGACGATGTGTCGTTGTATGCCGGCCCTTATCGTCTTTTCTAAGCTCGTTTGTATTCAGAACAGATCTTCCCATTAATCGGTTGATTAACGTTGACTTCCCAACACCGGATGACCCGATAAAGGCAATGGTCTTTTCATTTGAAATATGCTTGAGAACGTCTTTGTATCCGTTATCCTCCATGCTGGAACAAATAACTATATCAGTACCTATGCTCACTGTCGAGATTTCATTTAACCTAGTATTTACGTCGTTACATAAATCGGCCTTAGTGAGCACAATGACTGGTATTGCCATACTATCCCACGCAACGGAAAGGTACCGTTCAAGACGACGCAGGTTAAAATCGGCATTCAAGGACATGCAGATAAAAACCACATCAATATTCGCTGCCACAATCTGAGACGTATGCGATGTTCCGGCGGCTTTTCTTCCGAATGCGCTTTTACGTCTCAGCACCTGATGTATGAC
>JANZZB010000094.1 GCA_026419635.1 Clostridiales bacterium
AGTATGCCCTGGCGTGCTTATAAATTTGAAATCAATATTCTTAATCGATATTATATCCCCGTCTTTTATCAGTATATCAGCCGTAACGCGGTTTTTTTCAACCTCGCTTTCCCTATCAAAAAACATGAGAAAGCCGCCGCCGCTGTTTAAAAGTTCATTATCAGCTTCATGCAATACTATTTTTGCTTCGATTTTCTGTAAAATTGTTCTGGCGGCGAAAAAATGGTCAAAATGTCCGTGAGTAAGCAAAATATAACCTACGTTTAAATTATTTTTGCGAATCTCATCCATGATATGGTTTGCATCGTCTCCCGGATCGATTACTATAGCATCAAGTGTACTTTCGTCAAAAACAATATAACAATTTGTGCTTATTTGGCCAACCTTTAGGGAAATTACCAATTTCGATCCCATTCCTTTTTATTTTATTTTCATTTGCACGGTATCCATAAAAATCGTTATCGGTCCGTCGTTTATTAACGACACTTTCATATCTGCGCCAAATCTTCCGCTGCAAACGGACGCCCCAATCGTTTTACAATGACTGAGAAATAGTTCGAAAAGCCGGACTGCACGTTCCGGTCTTTCGGCTGACATAAAATTTGGCCTTTTGCCGTGTGAGCAATCACCGTAAAGCGTAAAATTAGGAATAATCAGAAATTCTCCATCAATATCTTTTGCACTAAGGTTCATTTTACCGTTATCGTCTTCAAACACGCGCAGTCCAACGCATTTTTCGGCAAGATATTTTACATCGTCTTCCTGATCCTCAGTAGAAACCGCTATCAAAAGCAAAAGTCCTTTTTTAATTTCGGAAAAAACTTTTCCGTCAATCGAAACTTTTGCTTCAGATACTCTCTGCACCACGGCTCTCACTTTTATATCATTCCTTTTTAAATGTTATCTTGTTTACTATTCGTATCCGAATTATTATTTTCAACTGTTCGATCGAATAATATCAATAATACCCGCTACACGTTTTAATTTTATAAACAAGTCATCAAGCTGATGTGTGTCGGAAACTTGGATAACAGCCGTAATTACTGCATATCCATCGTTTAGATTTCTTGCCGATAACTCTTCCACATTGAGTTTTAAATTGCTGAAAATCGCAACAACATCTCCGAGTAGACCGGAACGGTTTTTCGCCGAAATTTGTATACCCGTTTCGTATTTGTCCCTGCGTCTTTCATCCCAATGGGCAACGACCCATCTCCCTTTGTCCGTATCCATTTCTTTAGCGGATCTAACATTTGGGCAATCAATTCTGTGAATAGAAACACCATATCCTCTAGTTATAAATCCGATAATTTCATCGCCCGGAATAGGAGTGCAACATCTTGCAAATTTGACTAAGCAACTGTCAAGCCCCCCAACAATGACGCCATGCAAAGGCTGCTTCGTTTTCTTCGCCTGCGTAACCTGTGTGCCCTCAATAATTTCCGACGGTTTTTGCCGTTCGATACGCTTCATTTCATCGCGGATTCGGTTAACTACACGGTTAACCGTAACCCCTCCGTAGCCAATACCGGCATAAAGTTCCTCCAAGGAGTTAAATGACAGCTTTTTAATCACTGCCAAACGGATTTCATCCTTCATGAATGTCGTATACAATAAACGGGCATTTAACTGTTTTTCAAGTTCTTCTTTTCCCTGCTGAACATTTTCTTCTCTGCTTTCGTTTTTAAACCATTGCTTAATTTTATTTCTTGCCTCGCTGGTTTTAACGATTTTAAGCCAATCTCTGCTTGGCCCATGTGTTTCTTTGGATGTGAGGACATCAACAATTTCGCCATTTTTCAGTTGACAATCCAACTGTACGATGCGTCCGTTCACCTTAGCCCCGATCATACGATTACCTACCGCTGTGTGTATAGCGTATGCAAAATCAATCGGTGTCGCACCTGCAGGCAGGTTAATGACATCGCCTTTCGGTGTAAATACAAATACTTCATCGGCAAAAAGGTCAACTTTTAAAGTCCTGATAAAATCTTCCGCATCTGAATCCTGCTGTGCTTCTAAAAGCTGACGAATCCACGCAAAAGTAGATTCATCTGCCGGATTGTTAACAGATAAACCTTCTTTATATTTCCAGTGCGCTGCAACACCGTATTCGGCTAAATGATGCATTTCCTTTGTGCGGATTTGTACTTCAAAAGGAATTCCTTCTCTTCCAATAACTGTTGTATGAAGCGATTGATACATATTCGGCTTTGGTGTACTGATATAGTCCTTGAATCGCCCTGGAATCGGTTTAAAAATATCATGAATAAAACCAAGCACGTTATAACAGTCAGCGATGGTTTCAACAATGACACGAACCGCACAGATGTCATAAATCTCGTTCATCGTTTTATGCTGGGCATACATTTTTCTATAGATGCTATATATGTGTTTAATCCTGCCATCAATCTGTGCAGAAATTCCCATTTCCTTTAAACGTTCATCAATTTGATGCTTAATGTGATCAAGAAATTCATCTCGTTCGCTGCTTTTTTCAGAAAGATCCTCCATAATTTCATTGTAACCGACCGGATCAAGAGCTTTTAATGATAGATCTTCTAGTTCCCATTTAATTCTCTGCATACCCAAACGATGAGCAATCGGAGCGTAGACCTCCATTGTCTCAAGTGCTTTTTCCCGTTGCTTTCGTTCGGACACAAACCCGATCGTTCGCATATTGTGCAGACGATCGGCCAGTTTAATCAATATTACGCGGATATCTTTTGCCATAGCAAGAAACATTTTCCGCAGGTCTTCCATCTGCCGCTCTTCTTTGCTTGAATACTGAATCTTTCCAAGCCTTGTGACCCCATCGACCAGATCAGCAACCGGCGTGCCGAATTTTACTTTAATATCATCGTAGGTCATCATCGTGTCTTCCAGGCAATCGTGCAGGAGTCCTGCAATTATGGAATCTGCGTCGAGTCCCATCTCGCAGATAATATCAGCCACCGCTAGCGGATGGGAGATGTATGGCTGCCCATCCAGTCTTTTCTGTCCTTTATGCGCTTCAAATGCACATTCAAACGCAAGTCTGATCCGCTCAATATCAGCAGAAGGATTTGCTTTTTTTATTTTTGCCTCAAGTTGATCGTATCTTTTTTGCATGCGTAAATGTTCAATCCTTTCACGCGCATAAAACTGCGGCTGCCCAAATCATCGGATACTGATATGTATAAATTATTCTGGGTGTTATTCTATCTGTTTAGTATTTAAATGCTTCATAAACAATAAAACTAGGCTTCTCTTGCCTGTTTTAATTTCAGAAGGATTTTAGAACCGAATATATCGACTTTGTCTTCAAACTGGTTGATTCCAATACGAAGAGATCCATTTTCATTTATATAATTAAAAATTTCAAATTCTCTGAAAACCTCCAGACAAAGCATTAACTGTGATAGCTCTAATTTTGTCTTTGATTCCCGACGAATTTTACGATAAAGCGTATCGGCATTCGTGACAAGTACCCCATTTGATGCATTTGTTTTTACATGCCTGAAAACAGCAACAAGATTATCTCTTGAAGGCATCATAAAATCAACGTCTGCCGCTCTGATTTGCTCCCCTGCCATAAATTGCCTATATAGTTCGATCTGCTTCCCGTCTTTATCCTCTTCGTCTGCTGTTCTTCTAATGTCTTTTAATATAAGCTGAACATTTTCTTTATTTTTATAATTATTGATTTCCAGTGAAAAAGCGATGTCTACAAAATCGCCTTCGACGAATCGGCAATTCGCGCTGCCTGTTCCAAACATAAATGCATAAAACCAATATCCCTCTTTGGAAAAGCTCATTTTAAGATGTCTTTCGGAACTGATAGGGGTTATTTCCTCAACCGTAACATTTCCAAGATAAAAGATCGGCTGCTGGTTTCCCATACCGTATGGTTCCAACTCGTAAAGGCCTTTTACATTATGTATATCAATATTTTTAATTTCCGCCTCGCAGTCAATCGGTAGGACGGATATCGTTCTCTTGCATTCAGTAATTCGGGAGGCATATTCATTCAGCCGCTTTTTAAACTCTAATAAATTTCTGCGATCTATGGAAAGACCGACAGCAAGCTCATGGCCTCCGAATTTCTCCAGAAGATGAGAACATTGCTGCAGACCTTCAAACAAATTGAAACCGGATACACTTCGTCCGGAACCTTTACCCAAATCTCCTTCCAAAGAGATCAGTACCGTCGGCAAACCATACCGATCAGAGATTCTTGACGAAACAATTCCAATAACACCGTGGTGCCAATTTTCGCCCCACAGAACGATGACATGATCCTGTGCCGGGTTAAATTCCGTTTTAAGCCGTTCGATGATTTCCTCTAAAATTTCATTTTCAGCCGTCTGACGATTTCGGTTCAGTTCGCAAAGCTCTTCTGCCAGACGTTCCGCCTCATCATAATCCTGTGTCAAAAATAACCTTGCCGCGCGGTCTGCTCTTCCAAGTCTTCCAGCTGCATTAATACGTGGCGCTAAGATGAAGCTTACCGCGTTCGAGGTAATCCTTTTGCCATCCATTCCAACCTGCTTCATCAGCATTTTCAGTCCTGGATTTTTTGTACTTTCAATGTAAGATAGCCCACTTTTAACAATGGCACGATTCTCGTTTATTAAAGGCATTACATCAGCTATTGTACCGATTGCTACATATTCTCCGTACATAGATAATAGCTCTTCCGTTTTATCTTTGCCCTCAAGTGCGCAAATAAGCTTAAAAGCCACTCCAACGCCGGCAAGCTCCCGAAACGGGTAAATACTGTCTTGTCGTCTCGGATTAATAACCGCTAATGCGTTTGGAATGATATCACGGCATTCATGATGGTCCGTAATAATCAGTGACAGACCTATTTCAGAGGCAAACTCCGCTTCATCAATCGCAGTAATTCCAGAATCCACGGTAATCAGAAGCTTTACACCGTCACTGTATAGCTTTCCGATCGCATCTATATTAAGGCCATATCCTTCGCTTAAACGATCGGGTATATAAAATTCGCAATTTGATCCTTTTGAGCGTAAATATTTTACGAGAACACAAGTCGCAGTTACCCCATCAACGTCATAATCTCCGTAAACTGCAATTTTTTCCCCTGCTTTTATGGACTGTTTAATTTTTGCCACAGCGATGTCCATATCTTTTAGTAAAAATGGGTCGTGTAAGATGGACGGAGCAGCTTGTAAAAACTCTCTAGCTTTGGAAACGGTGTCAATTCCTCTGGAACAAAGCACCGAAACTGCAAGTTTAGAAAGCCCGGTTGCATTTTTCAACGCTTCCGCCGCATCCCGGTCAAACCCGGAAATAATCCATTTTTTTTGTCTCATTTTTTATCCACCATGTATTTTTTATCGTAGTTATTATACCATACTTCCGTATTGAGCAACAACAAATTATATATACCGATTAGAATACTGTCTTTTCACAAGAAGCTTAACTGTATATCCGGCATATACTGTGTTGTATGAATATCATTTACTCGTTCTTTGTTAATCGTAAAAAAATTACAGGTCAAAAAAAGGGAGCGATTCCATGGACGGTGCCATTCCCCCAAGAAATACTCCTCCTCCAGATGACTCACTTGGAACAAGTCTTACACTGCTTGCTGTCACCCTAGCAAATGCTTTTGCAAAAGAACTCCCCAAAAAAGAAGATATTTTTATTCTTGCAGCATTATTGTCAGCGGTTGCAGCAAATTTATATCTGATTGCAAATTCACGCCCAACGTTCACAGTTACAGCCACTCCGGCTTCGGCCGACACCGGGGAGGCCGAACCTGGTTTATAAGCTCCCTTAGTTAATATGGATTTTTTATAAGTAATGAAAATCTCTACACGATTAAGTCTTCAAAATCCAATTCTAAAGGAGACTTTAACATGGAAGGTTTTCTGGAAGTTTTTAATCATTATGCAAAATCCGAACTAATGATACTAGTTCCGGTTCTTTTTATAATTAACAAAGTAATTCTTCAAAGCGATATAAAAAATCAATATTTGCCACTCATCACTTCTGCCATATCTGTTGCTTTGTGCGGCGTATACACGTTTGCGAATGTTAATACTCCTGATTTTCCGTCTATTCTTTTAGCAATATTTGTTTCAGTAACACAAGGAATTTTATATGCCGGAGCCAGTATTTTCGGTGGCTTGATTATGAATCCTTCTAGCACTGCTTCGGTAATCAGACTGAAAGATGAACACAATTCAAAAA
>JANZZB010000095.1:0-2807 GCA_026419635.1 Clostridiales bacterium
ATGCTATACGGAATACCTACTAGAGAGCGCTCAAGTGCCGGATATCTGGCGGAAAAAGAACGCTTCCGCCCTTGGGCAGGCGGAAGTGACGCATATGGCAGGTTGACTGTATCATATAAGGGAAGAAATATTATACTAGAGCGAACATTTTCCGAAACCGGCAGGACAAAAGCTTTTTTGGCATATTATGAGGACACAGGATCCGATGTTTCCATAGTAAATGAAGAAAACTGCGGTGAAATTCTTTGCGGTGTAGGACGGGAAGCGTTCGAAAAAAGCTGCTTTATAACCCATCAATCGATGGCTTGCGCTGATTCACGGGAAATTGACCGGAAAATTCAGGCTCTTGCGACTTCGGGTGATGAGTCAAGTTCTTATCATGAAGCGCGAGCCTTTTTGGAACGAATGAAAAACGATATCCGATTAAACAAAGCAAAAGGGATGATCCCGAGGCTAGAAGCAAAATTGGCTGACCTAGATGGGAAAATTACTACCATACAAAACTTAGCCCGTAACGAAACACTGATTAGAGCAAAATTGATTACGGCCGAGCGTATGCGAGATGACCTCAAAAAGAAAATGGAATTAATTGAAAGCTATGAAGCATATGACAGGTCCAGGCAGCTCGAAATGGCACATTCGCAAACAGAACAAAACAGAAGGGAATTTGAAGAGGCAAAACGCGATATCACCTTTGACGGCAGGTTAATTGATCGGACTTTTATAAGCGAGATTACGGAACTGATTGCCTCTTTGCGGGAGAAAAAAAGAACAAAAGACGCGCTTTTTGACCTGGTTTTCCAAAATCAAACGGAATATGAACAAGCAGCTTCTGAGTTAAATTCTTTTAATAAGCCGGAAAACACGAGAAAATTTCCTGTGAAAACGGCTATAATAATTGCATTGCTGGCGGCAATTGGTGCCGTTTTATCTGCTGTGTTCTCTCAATATTTGTTTTTGGGAATTTTGACAACCGTTTTTATTGCTGCTTTGGGTTATGGATGCTTAAAACAAACGGCTCAGAAAAAACAATATACTCTTTATGAGCAGGCGAAAGCCGCGTGGGATCAACTTGAGCAAACCGTCCGTGATAAAAAATTAAAATATCAGGAAGCAAATTCGCGTTTTCAAACGATGAATGAAGAATATGGAGCATCTCTTAAAACTCTAATTGGTATCGCCGAATTTCTAGGCTTTTCCGGAAAAACCCCGGACGAAATGATAAACGAAATAAAGAACCTTGATCAAAAAATGCAGGTATTTACAGACCTTCATTTTAAGATGAAAGCAGCGGAAAATACGGAAACCGCGCTGAAGCAGGCCATTACGAATTCACAGTTTATAAAGCCTGTTGATGAGAGACCGGAAGGCGAGCTAAACGATTATAAGGAAAAGCTACATCAGACGGAAACGGAATATGCGGCTCTTTTTGCGGAAATTAACGCCATAAAAGGGCGTATGCAGCAAATTGGCGACCTATTCAAGCTTGAAAGCGAAAAAGAAACATTACTGACTCAAATAAACCGTCTGCAGCTTCAATATGCTGCACTGGAGGAAGCGGCATTAGGACTTAATGAAGCGTCCGAAGAGCTTTCTAAAAGGGTATCTCCGTTACTTGCAAGGACGGCCGGCGACTATTTTAGCAAAATAACGGGCGGTAAGTATTCAAAGGTGCTTGTCAAGCAAGGTTTGAAAGAATTGCTTGCAGCACAGGACGACGGCCAAATGCGGGAGATCCTTTGGTTTTCGCAGGGTACGGCAGATCAGCTTTATTTATCTTTAAGACTTGCGCTTTGCGATTTGATACTACAAGGCGATGCTCCCGCGCCGCTTATTCTTGATGATTTGTTTATGAGTTTCGATGATGACCGATTGCGGTACGCTCTTTCCGTACTCAAAGACATTTCGAAAAGAAGACAAATCCTATTATTTAGCTGTCAGCAGAGAGAGCAAGCATTGTTAAGCAAATTGAAGTAAGTGTTGTAAAAACAGAGCGATTATAATAAAATACTAACGTGGAGTATTGAAATATCGTGATTCCCGATTCAAAGGAGGGCTGATCGAATGATAATAAAGAATGATAAAGGAATGATCACCATTGCCCCCGAAGCCATTTCTTCCATTGCAGGGTGTGCGGCTATGAGCTGCTTTGGTGTGAAAGGGATGACTGTCCGCAGTGTTGCTGACGGAATCGTAAAGCTTTTGAAAAAAAGCGCGATGAGCCGCGGTGTTAAAATAACCGAAAATGAAGACGGAGAACTTGAAATTGAGCTTCACATTGCAGTTGAACATGGAGTAAACATTACCGCTGCCTGCCATGCAATTATCAATCAGGTTCGCTACCATGTAGAACGCATGACCGGGGTTAAAGTAAAAAATGTAGAGATTTTTGTCGACTCTATCAATGTCGGCTAACAGGGGGAGCGCGCATTGTCTAATCTAATTGATGGTCGGACTTTCAAGAATATGATTATTGAAGCCGCTTGTGCGATTGAGGATAAAAAACAGGAAGCGAATGAGTTAAACGTATTCCCGGTTCCGGATGGAGATACCGCAACGAATATGTCGCTTACAATGTCAAATGCCATAAACGAGCTTTCAAAACATGATGATAACCAGTCACTCGGGAGTATTGCAGAATCTACGGCGTCTGCACTCCTAAGGGGTGCCCGTGGAAATTCGGGAGTCATCCTTTCGCTTTTATTTCGCGGAGTTGCAAAAAGACTAAAAGACTTAAGTTCGGCGGATGCACATGACTTTGCAGAGGCTTTTCAGGACGGGGTCGAAACTGCTTACAAGGCAGTTAT
>JANZZB010000095.1:2817-6144 GCA_026419635.1 Clostridiales bacterium
GTTATGAAACCGGCCGAAGGAACGATTTTAACTGTTTCAAGAGTATCTGCGGAAAAAGCTGTAGAGGCTGCAAATAACGGTGCCGGCGTATCGGAGATGTTTGACACGATGATTGCTTCGGCTCACGAGGCACTTTTGCTGACCATTGAACAGAATCCGGTGTTAAAAAAAGCCGGTGTTGTGGACGCCGGCGCATTTGGATATATTGTTATATTGGAAGGGATGCAGCAAGTTTTATCCGGAAAAACCCCGCGGGTTTTGAATTTTGCCCCGCAAAAAGCGATGGAGACATCGAAAAGCGCGGACTTTTCAAGTTTTTCAACGGAAGATATTAAGTTTTGTTATTGTACCGAGTTTATTGCAAGCCGTGACGACAAAACAAAAAGTATAGACCGGCTAAGGGCTTTTCTGGAATCCATAGGAGACAGTGTTGTCGCTGTAGATGACGATGAAATTGTAAAAGTCCATGTTCATACAAATAAACCCGACCGTGTGCTTAGTGAGGCGCTTAAGTTTGGGATGCTGCTTAGCGTTAAAATAGAAAATATGAAAAAACAGCATACGGATAAGCTTATAGAAAACAACGCCAGCGTCCCGGACCATGAAATTGCTGAACCGGAGCAAGAATATGGTTTTGTCGCAGTAGCAGCCGGGGACGGAATCACTTCGATTTTTAAAGATCTCGGCGCAAACCATGTCGTATCCGGCGGCCAAACGATGAACCCGTCCACGGAAGATATCCTTCTTGCAATTGACAAGACACCCGCTTCCACGGTTTTTGTATTGCCAAATAATAAAAACATTATTATGGCGGCAGAGCAGGCTATTCCGCTTTCTTCAAAAAAGGTTATTGTTCTGCCTTCCAAAACCATTCCCCAGGGAATATCTGCAATGCTTGCTTTTGATGTATCTACCAATATAGAAGCAAATACTGAAGCTATGAATAAAGCAATCAAGACAGTTCGTACAGGACAAATAACATATGCTGCCCGTGATTCGGTCTTTGACGGTAGCCGTATCAGGGAAGACGATTTTATCGCACTTGTTGACGGAAAACTGATTCACCATAATAAGCGATTTACTGATACGGTAAAGCGTTTAGCAAACACTCTTCTTAAAAAGAACACAACCTTTATTACAATCATTACGGGTTGTGATGCAACACAGCAGCAGATAGATGAAACAAAAGCTGTTTTTGAAAAAGCTGCAAAGGATGCGGAAATTACCGTTGTAAGCGGAGGACAGCCGGTATATTCATTTATCATTGCTGCGGAATAAATTTTAGATTAATTCGTATTTATTTTTATAAAAAGATAAAGCATCCGGAACGTTCCGGATGCTTTTTGCTACATAAATAAGTTGAATTATAAAACTTTTTACACAAATTAATATAATATTTACGATGTTTCGATCGTTTTTTATTGCTTTTTTAATCTTTTTCAAATAATATTGAAATGCCCCGATTATATAATAAAGAAACGGGAGATGCTAAATGAAAAAGATTTTTTTGCGATTGACTCTTATCGCGTTATTAAGTCTGTTATTTTCATTTAACGTATCAGCCACAGAATATGACAGACAGGCTGGTTATTTAAACCGACTTGGAATCATTCAGGGGAACAAAGGCGATTTCCAGCTTGAGCGAACTCCGACAAGACTCGAAGCTGCCGTAACGATCGTTAAATTGCTTTCCGCCGAAAAGAAAGTGAAAAGCAATCATTATCAGCATCCTTTTATAGACGTACCTCGTTGGGCTGACAGTTATGTTGGCTACTTATATCAAAAAGGCGTCATTAAGGGGGCAAACAGTCGTTTTTTTGACTCTTTCCTAGATTGCGATGAAACGATGTTTCTGACAATGCTGCTTCGAGCATTAGGCTATACCGATAAAAATAATAGTTTTGGCGGAATGAACGCAGAAGAATTAGCGGCGGACGTTGGGATGCTAAATGAATCAATAACATATGAAATGAAAAATAAATCGTTTTTGCGCGGACAAATGGCGGCGCTTACGTTTGAAGCATTATTATGCCCGATTCAAAACGATAAGAAAACGCTTTTAGACGTTTGTGAGGCCGTAAACGGAAAGACGCAAACGTCAACTGAAATCCGAAAACTCTTTGAGGTTTATCATAAAGCGGAGACAGCACTCTCCAAAACCGCTGAACTTATAGAATGCGAAACCAAATCGTCCTATTCGTTGAATCTTTCTTCTGCAAATGTCGACTATTTAAAAAATGAAACTTTGAAACGTCAAATGAACAATGGTCTTCCGGAAGTCTTTTTCCAATCGGAATATAATGAAGCGGGAAAAACCGAATGGAGTAAAATTTACTATCAAAACGAAACCGCTTACGTATCAAATTCTAAAGGAGAAAGGGTAAAAACAAAAAAGGAAATAGATTTGTTATTTCCAAAGGATGAAAGCAGACGAAAACTGTTATTCGGCGCAGGACAAATTAAGTCTTATTCTGAGTCGGATGACGGAGATTATATGAATATAAAACTTACGATAGATGGTTCGGCTTATATTGGAAAGTTGAACGTCCAAAAGATTGGGATGGAAGCCAAAGGCGAAAAAATATTTGGAGATTTTACGGTTACATTTCGTATTAATCAAAAAGATCTGATAGAAGAACAATCTTTGTCGTTTGATTTTATCTGTGTTTCGGATGATCATAAAAATTATTGCATTTATAAAGAGAATAAAACTACAAAAACGGAAGATCTTGAACCGATTCAATTTCCGTCTTTCAAGGGATATAAAAATGAGGCAGTCTAAGTTTCATTTTTTAAGAAATTTTCAATAAATGAAATTGACGAAAAACAGAAATTCAGGAAAAAATTGATTAGCATATATGAATGAAATCAGAACAAAATAGTAATGCAAAACCTTAAAGAAAAGGAGTGAATATGAATGAGTCAGAATAATCAGAACGTAGTGCCGAACGCAAAAGATGCTCTTAATAAATTTAAGATGGAAGTCGCGTCTCAGGTTGGTGTTTCCTTAAAGCAGGGCTATAATGGCGACATTACTGCTAGACAGGCTGGCACAATCGGCGGCAACATGGTTAAGAAAATGATTCAACAGTACGAGCAGGGCCTTCAGTAATTAAAAAACCTTTCGTATAAATAAAAGTCGGCAGTTTTGACTGCCGACTTTTTTTTTGATACGATAACATAAACGATTTGGCATATTTTGGAGGAGTTTTTCTGAAAAAACTGCGTATTCTTCTTTCTTTGTTTTTGTTTATATTCACTGCTTGCAGTCCATCTAAAACAGTCAGCGGGCCTATAAGTGTCTCCGGTATCGAAGTTCATTTTATC
>JANZZB010000096.1:0-4625 GCA_026419635.1 Clostridiales bacterium
GACCTCAACCGCGGAGAAATTTGCGATTTACGCGGCGGAGGACGAAGGCATACTCGCGTATGCCTAGGATGACAACAAAGTAAAGCACAAATTTATCAAGGCTGAGGCGGGTCGGGTTCTACTCCCCTCACCTTAAATAAATACATAAACAGCAATAAAAAAGTGCGCATATTTTTATACGCCTCTTATGCTGCAATTCTGTGAGAGGAAATGTTTATAATTATGACAAATCTTGAGAAAATAATGAACGGAATGTCGGATCAGATTTTTGATGCCATTTTGCTGCTGTCACCGCAAAACAGAAGATATGCGACTGGACTTTCTACCAGCAGCGGCGCGGTTATCATCCATCAGGCAGGCGGCTCTTTTCTGACGGATTTTCGTTATATTGAAGCAGCAAGGAAAATCTCGGGATTTGAAGTTCTGCTCACAAATCAGGAAAAAAGTGTTTATGAACAACTTAACGAGATTATAAAGAAAAAGCGGATCAAAACTCTTGCTATAGAAGAAAACGAAATGACTGTCGCTTCGTATAATAAATATAAAGACGCACTGAATGCAAATCTTGTTTATGAGTCAGGATTTATGTCTGAACTGCGCGTTATTAAAGATGAATCGGAGAAATCAAAAGTACAAAAAGCAGTAGACATTGCGGACGCATCGTTTTACGATATCCTCCCGATCATACGCAGAGGAATGACAGAAAGGGATATTGCCTGTGAGCTTGAATACCGCATGTTAAAACGCGGAGCAGAGGGAATGTCTTTTGATCCGATCGTCGTATCCGGAGTCAGATCGTCTATGCCTCACGGAACGCCGTCGGACAAAATCATTGATGCGGGAGAATTTTTGACGATGGATTTCGGCTGCATCGCTGATGGTTATTGTTCCGATATGACGCGTACAGTGGCTTTGGGATATGCGACAGACGAAATGAAAAACATTTATGAACTTGTTTTACAGGCTCAGCTTGCGGCAATTGAAAAAGCAGCGGAAGGTGTGCCTGCAAAAGACGTGGATTACGCCGCGCGTAAACGAATTGAGCAAGCAGGCTTTGACCATTGTTTCGGTCACAGTACGGGCCACGGGGTTGGACTGAATATTCATGAAGCCCCGACCGTGTCTGTTTCATCGAAAGAAATCTTAAAAGAAGGAAACATTATTTCTGCAGAACCGGGGATTTATATTGACGGGAAATTCGGCGTCCGAATTGAAGATCTACTTTTCATCACGAAAAACGGCTGCGAAATTTTATCCAAATCATCAAAGCAGCTTATGATCTTAGATTGACTATTGCAAATTGAAGCAAATTAAGGTAAAATAACACAGATTATGTATTGATTATTATATGGAGGGTTTTTAATGATATCTGCTGGTGACTTCAGAAACGGTGTGACCTTTGAAATGGACGGACAGGTCCTCCAAATCGTGGAATTTCAGCATGTAAAGCCTGGAAAAGGCGCAGCTTTTGTGCGTACAAAATGTAAAAATGTTATTACCGGAGCGGTTGTTGAGAGAACTTTTAACCCGACTGATAAATTCGAACCGGGTTATGTGGAACGCCGCGATATGCAATATCTTTATAATGACGGCGAGCTTTATTATTTCATGGATACAGAGACGTTTGAACAGATTCCCTTAAACGCAGACAAGCTTGGTGACAACTTCCAGTTTGTGAAAGAGAATACGGTCTGCAAAATTCTTTCTTATAAGGGTAACGTATTCGGAGTCGAGCCCCCGCTGTTTGTTGAACTTGAGATCGTTGAAACGGACCCGGGATTCAAGGGCGATACCGCTACCAATACATTAAAGCCCGCAAAACTTGAAACAGGTGCGACTGTAAGAGTACCTCTTTTCATTGAAAACGGCGAACGTATTCGAATTGATACAAGAACCGGTGAATATTTAGAGCGCGCGAAATAATAATAAGATAAAAGACCGACGATGCCTCCTAAAACATGGGGGCATTTATTGAAAATGAAGGAGGCTATTATCATGACGGTAACAGAAAAAGCCGCATATTTAAAAGGGCTGTATGCAGGCCTTAATTTCAGCCAGGAACAAAACGAAGGAAAATTATTTACAGCAATGATAGATCTTTTGGAGGATCTTGCTATTTCGGTTCAGGATCTTGAGGAAATGTCTGCTGATGTGAGTGCGGACATTGACGATATCGCAGCAGATCTTACAGATCTTGAAGATGAAGTCTACGGAGTGGAAGATGAGTGCGGTTGCGATTGTGATGCGGAATATGAAGTTACCTGCCCAACTTGCGGCGAAATTCTGTGCGTAGATGACGGAGTGCTTGACGAAGGTTCCATTAAATGCCCGGCTTGCGGCGAAGAATTGGAATTTGATTTAAGCGATTTAGAAGAAGACGAAGATAGTACGGATAAAGAATAAGAATGATATGAATAAAGCATCGGCCAATCATTGGTCGATGCTTTTCTGCTATCATTGGGGAAAACGGGAGGTTTTATGAACAATATAGAACTTGTTAATATTGCACGAGAAATGCGGGAGCGGGCATATGCTCCCTATTCCCACTTTGCAGTAGGCGCCGCACTGCTTTGTTCAGATGGTGAGGTTTTTACCGGCTGCAACGTAGAGGGTGCTTCATATTCAAACGCAATTTGTGCCGAGCGAACAGCACTTGTCAAAGCAGTTTCGTGCGGGAAACGATCCTTTGCAAAGCTTGCGGTTTCAGGAAACGGAAAGAAATTTTGCACACCTTGCGGTATTTGTCGGCAAATGCTATATGAATTTTCGCCGGAACTGATTATCCTATGTGCGAATGAAGATGGGGAGTATGAAGAGCACTCTATGAAAGAACTGTTACCGTACGCTTTTGGACCCGAGATGGTAACGGGTGAAAATACGGGAACGGTCGACTGATAAAAATAATGCCGAAGTTATAAAAGCGGTCAAAATGCCGGTTGCAGTACCGGTTATAAGAAGGACCGGCAGGTAATAAAAAGCCGCTTTTGATGAAAGAAGAAGCGAAGCTCCGATAATCTGGCCAATGTTATGAGCACAAGCTCCGCCAATACTGACTCCAAATAGAGAAAAGTAACGGCCGGCCCATCTCTTCAGGAAAAACATAACAAGAAGTGCCAACAACCCTCCGCAGAGGGAAAGAAAAAACGAACTGACATTTCCGGATAGTAAAAGCAAAAGGAATATCCTGCACAAAAGGATCAGTAACGCGGGGTAGGCACCAAGATAGAAAATGGCAAACATCGTGATAATGTTTGATAAACCGAGGCGAATTCCGGGTATGGGGATGATCATCCCTAAAGGAATCATTTGCTCAAGAAGCGAGAGGGCGAGAGCAAGTGCCGTCAGGATCGCAAATAACGCAATTTTAGAAGCGTTGAGAGAATTCTTTTCCATCAGCCTACCACCGTGTCAATATTTTTGCCGTTTGATCCTTCTAGTTTTATAATAAGGTGGGAAGGGAGACAAATAATAGTTTGTCCCGCGCGGTTAATCCACCCTGTATGGACGCAATCCTGTGTCGGACAGTCTGCAGATTCTACACATATTTTCCCGTTTGCTGCTTGTACAATATTGCAATAGCCCAGGTTTTTATATTTGAGAGTGATCGGCTCTTTCAGCCCTGTTAACACAATTTTGTTTTTTACGACCCCATCTACGGAAATCACAGCTGTTATATTTTGAGATGGCATGCTAAGAAATGCTATAAAAAGGGCTAAGGCTGTTAAAAGAATAATAACGGTTAATATAACATCACCTTTTTTTACATGCATACCATCACCTGCCAATAAACTAACATATAAATATATTATAACGGATTTCTTGATTTTTTAACATAAAGAAAATGCCGGCTCTTTGAGCCGGCCGTTTTTATTATATTTCGCGCCGACCTTCCAGCGCACGGCTTAAAGTAACCTCATCCGCATATTCTAAATGCCCGCCAACCGGCACACCATATGCAAGCCTTGTAATCTTTACATCAAATGGCTTTAGAAGCCTTGAAATATACATCGCGGTGGCTTCGCCTTCTGTATCGGGGTTTGTGGCCATAATGATTTCTGTAAAATCATTTTCAGAAGCACGCAAGATAAGTTCACGGATTTTTAAGTCGTCAGGACCGATGTGGTTTAATGGCGAAATTGCACCGTGAAGGACATGGTAAAGTCCGTTATACTCCCTTGTACGTTCCAGAGCAACCACGTCTTTCGGGTCCGTAACAACACAGACTACCGACTGGTCACGCGCAGGGTTGGAGCAAATCGGACATATTTCGGAATCGGTCAGATTTTGGCAGATTTTGCAGGTGAAAACAGTGTTTTTCGCATCCATAATGGCTGCGGCAAACTCCGCCGCTTCTTCTTTCGGAAGAGACAAAAGATGAAAAGCAAGCCGTTGAGCCGTTTTATGTCCGATTCCCGGTAAGCGTTCAAACTGTTCGATCAAGCGCTCAACCGGAGCTGCAAAAAATCTCATGCTGTTTATGACCATCCCTTTCGTGGATCTAAATTGCACAAAAAGACCAATTAAAAATGGTCATATTATGCAAGGGTTTCTAGTTTAGAGTAATCCCGGAGGAAGTCCCATACCGCCGGTCAAATTTTTCATTTCAGAGGCCGTTTCATCGGCGG
>JANZZB010000096.1:4674-6130 GCA_026419635.1 Clostridiales bacterium
CCGCCGCAACGATTAAATCCTCGAGCATTTCAACGTCATCAGGGTCAACTGCTTCCGGCTTGATTTTTAGAGATAGTACTGTCTGGCCTTTAATGGTTGCTGTGACAACACCGCCTCCCGATGTGGCCGTATATTCACGGTCTTGCAGTTCCTGCTGCTTTGCCGCCATGTCTTGCTGAAGTTTTTGGGCCTGTTTAATCAAATTTCCCATGTTGCCCATATTCATTCCACCAAAATTTCCGGGTTTCATATAGAATATCCTCCTATTTTATTTCTAATTCAACGCCGCCCAAGCGTGCGTTTCGAATCAATTCCATACAGGGGTCATTTGACGTTACGCTGTCGGGAGTGGTGACATCCACAGTATAATCAACGGAATACAATTCTTTTGCTACGGATGAAATTGTAGATTTGATTTTTATGTTATTTAAATGGTCAATTGCTTCCGGTTCAACGAGAATTTTGATCTTCTGGTTCTCAAACACCGCGTCTGCAAGATTTAAATGAGCAAACACGGAAGGGGGAACCTTGCCGGCAAGCTTTGACACCAGAAGGTTCCAATCAAAGGCAGGAGCACCGGGATTTTGCTTAACATTCGGTTCAGTTTTTGCGGGAGACATAGGTTTTTTTATTTCCTTAGGCGGATCGGGTATATTTTTCTGCTCAGCCATCTTCGGGGGAGAGGATTTCATAACGGGGACTGCTTTTGGCGCATTATATGCAAACGGAGCCGTTTCCGGTTCTTCCTTCGAGCATAATTTAATCAAACACATCTCTGCGTCAATCATTCGCGCACGGCTTCGCTGCATGCGTATCAACGTTTCTTCAACGGTATTATAAATCCAAATCAGCTTTTCTTTTGTAAAATGTTCGGCGATTGGAGCAAGCTCAGAATATTCATGCGACGGACTTAAAAGCGAAGATGAATTTTTTGGTGATAATTTAATAATTAAAAGATCCCGCAGCATCAACGTAAGCTCGTCAAACAAAGATGTAATATTAATACCGGATGCATAAAGATCTGATAAGTTTGAAAGCACGGACGGAAGATCATATTCGCTGACATCATGGAGCAGTTTGAGCACCGACTCATTACCGGCAAAACCTAATATCGCGGAAAGCCTTTCCATGGTAAGTGTTTCGGCACCCGATATGCATCGGTCGAATATTGAAATCGCGTCGCGCATCGACCCATCGGCGTATCGGGCAATTTTTAAGGCAACGTCTTCAGGAAGGGTCAATCCTTCGCCACATGCTATTTTAAGCAATCTTTTTGCCATATCTTCAGGTTTTACACGGGCAAAATCGAAGCGTTGGCATCTTGAAAGAATCGTCGCAGGTACTTTTTGAGCTTCTGTCGTCGCAAGTATAAAAAGCACATGCTCTGGGGGTTCTTCAAGCGTTTTCAATAGCGCATTGAACGCACCGGTAGAAAGCATGTGAACTTCGTCTATAA
>JANZZB010000097.1 GCA_026419635.1 Clostridiales bacterium
CTTTAATACTATACGCAATTATTATTTTAGCAGTCAGAGCAATGGGAAAAAGAGAAATCGGTCAGTTACAGCCTTCCGAACTCGTTGTGATGATTTTGATCTCGGAACTGGCTGCCGTACCTATGCAGGACTTCGGCATACCGCTGATCAACGGCCTTATTCCTATTTTCATTTTAGCATGTGCTGAAATTATATTGTCCGGAATAGCATTAAAAAATTTAAAAGTCAGAAAAATCTTAAGCGGAAATGCTGTTGAAATTATTCAGAACGGTATAATTAATCAACAAAATCTATGGCAGACCCGTATGAGTATTGATGATCTTCTGGAAGAATTGCGCCTAAAAAACGTCCATAATTTAAGCGATGTCCAATCCGCTCAAATAGAAACAAATGGACAGCTTAGTTTTGTTTTATGGCCGAACGCTCGACCGATTACACCCAATGTTATGAAGCTTCCTCCCGAACTGACCAGTCTGGCTGCGACTATTATTTCTGACGGACGGTTGATGTCACAGAACTTAAAAAGTTCCGGGCGCGATTTAATTTGGGTAGATAAAATCTTAAAAAATCAGAATATTCAAAACGTTGAAGATGTTTTTCTTCTTTCTGCTGATCAGCATGAAAATATTATTTGTATTAAAAAGGAGAACCAGAATTGAAACGTGTTCCGGCAGCAATCACAGTACTTTTATTATTATTTATAATGACATGGATCAATTGTACTTTAGTTACAAATTTAGATAAAAAAATATCCTCAGAAATAGAAGTAAGCAAGAAAGCTGTCATAGCACATGATTATGATAAAGCTTATACTTCTTTACAAAAAGCTCAGTCAATTTATCTAGATTACGAAGGTTATTTTGGCGCTGTTGTAAAACATTCCGAACTAGATACCGCAGTTTTATCCTTCGCACGTCTATTTTCTATTCTTGAGGTACAGGATAAAAACACATTTTGTGAAGAAAGCTCGTATCTAATTAAGCTTTTTGAACATATCGGAGATATGGAATGTTTAAGTTTGAGGAATGTGCTGTAACAAATACTTTATAAAAAATAAACCGCGATTTATCGCGGTTTTTATTTTTCATTTAATAATTTGTTAAGTTCAGACATAAAAGTATTGATATCTTTGAACTGGCGATAAACAGAAGCAAAACGAACGTAAGCTACCTCATCGATTTTTTTAAGGCGATCCATAACCAGTTCCCCAATTTTTTGGGAGGTTATTTCCCTCTCTAACGAATTAAGCAATACTTGTTCGATTTCATCCGTCAAGTCTTCCAATGCACAAAGCGGCACGGAACGCTTTTCACAAGCTTTGACAAGCCCGGCCAATAATTTATTTTTATCAAAAGTCTGTCGTGAACCATCTTTTTTAATAATTATAAGAGGAAGACTTTCTATTGTTTCGTAAGTTGTAAATCTTTTTTGACAGGATAAACATTCCCGTCTGCGCCGAATACACGTCTCTTCTTCAGCTGGTCTTGAATCTACAACCTTACTTTCTTCGTATCCACAGTAAGGGCATTTCACAAAATCACCTCAATATGAACTTCTATAAAAAATTATATCATATTAATGGTAATTTGTCATTCTTTATCAGCATGATAAAAAGTCTTCAACTATGTAAGGCAACGAGATTGGCGTAACATTATGTTGAATTAAATTAGCTAAAAAATCATCAATTTTCCGCCTGTCGGTTGATATATCACGGAATTCTGCTTTTTCTACTTCGTAAAGTTCGTCATCTGAAAACTTTGAAACAGAAACGCCATAAGTTTCTAAACCTATCCTATTTTCCGTGATTATTTCATCGACAAGCAATTCATAGTGCAAGAGATGTTTTTCTCCCCCCTCGTCAACCAGCATGAGAACATTCTTGGTTTTTTCCAAAAGCATCTCAGATACACTCCCATCATTTTTTTTATTTTTATAATGTATATTAATACACTTAAAAATGGTAGAATCTGTTTTGCTCAAAACCATGACAAAATCTATAGTAAATCTATGATTTATAGTAATTATACAAATTTCAACGACGTTCGTTTATTTTTTTAGACTGCATGAATAATTTTATTACTTTTTACTAAACTTTACCATATATTTTTTTCGCAAATTACGACATTTTTTGACAATTTACAATAGATTGTAATAATTTACCTGATTGCATTATATCATTTTTATGCACGTAATTTGCCGAATAAACTTCGATAATTACATCATTTTTATATTTATTATTTTTTAATTTTTCAAAAAAATTACTGAAATTCATTTCACCCCTTCCCGGCAATAGACATGTATCAGTAGCATTGTAATCACATATATGAATATTGGTTAAAGAGTTACCCATCGCTTCTAAATAGCTTTCAACTGTTTGTCCGGATCGAATTGCTTGCTTAACATCCAATGTAAATCGGAGTTTTGGAACAGATTCCCGAAGCCTTAAAACATATTCCGGTCTGTTCGATCGGCACCATGCAACATTTTCTTGAGCTATTTCCATTTTAAACTTTTCAGCCACACTGCATAGCTCATTATAAACTTCTACCGTTTTATCAAACGGTAGCTGATCAATACTTAAACCTGAGATTTTTGCACGTTCTCCGTGAAATGTCAAATACGATGGGTTAAGTTCTTTAATTCCATCCAGATAATGAGTATATCTTTTCATGCTGTCAGCAGTTCTACGGCTATATGCACTGAAAAACATCAAACTTTCAAACGCAGCAGTATAAAAATGAACAGAAACGACTTGTAATTCGTAAAATTTGCAGATTTTTTTTATTTTTGAAACAAACTGCTTTTCCATTTCACTATCCGTGTTAAAAAAAATCTCGATTTTCTTAAAACCAAGCTCACCGACATTTTTAAGCGATTCTAATAAATCCAGAGGATAAAAGCATGCTGTAGATACTCCAATATCTATGATAAACTCCCCCTATATTTAAGATATTATTACCAAGGAAATATTTATTAATTGAAACTGTAATATATACGCATTATACTTTAATCATACTACTGCGCCACGTTTCATGTCCAGTCGTTTTAGGACAGATCGAATTATAAAACACATAGAAAAGGTCGGTTTGCCCCCATGGTACATAAATTATTTTCAAGTATTGACAATTTAATACCGCTTGCTAAAACAGTTCTCTTAGGAGGATTAAGTATTGCGGCAACAATGCTATTCTCGGCATTTTTGATGACTGTTTTCAGCAGCCAAACATGCCAGGGATATCTAATATACCTTTCTGCGAGAGAGGTATCCGGTCTTTCGCTTGTTGTTGCCCTTGAATCCGTTGCATGTGCTTTTTTTATCCATACTTACATTGTAAAATATGAAGCTAAATAAAAATATTATAATAGAAAAAGATGCAGGTTATCCCTGCATCTTTTTTTTGAGGCTAGTGTATCCGCAGACGGCACATGTCCGTCTGCGGATTATTCTTATTTAAGGGGTTTTCACCCATTAACAATCCCAGGATAATACTTTTTCAACACTCAGAGAAAAGGATGCAGGTTAACCTGCATCCTTTTTTTATATGACTTCTAATCAAATTCGAATATCCGTCTTAATCTCGTCGTTATCACTCAGAGTTTCAAGAGAAGGCTTAACATATTCCTCAATAAATTCTTCAACCTGTTCCGGTGAACGTCCAATATATAATGCAGGGTCCAGTGCTTCCTCAATTTCTGATTTGGAAAGCCCGAAAAGTGGATCATTTGCAATACGGTCAACAAGATCGTTCGAAAGACCCATTTCCTTAACGCGCTTACCAGCCTCCATTGAATGTTCCCGGATACGTTCATGTAATGTCTGGCGATTTCCGCCGCGTTTTACTGCACGCATCATAATATTCTCCGTCGCCATAAACGGCAGCTCTTCCATAACACGAGACCGGATTACTTTTGGATATACAACAAGGCCTTCTGATACGTTGCAGTAGATATTGAGTATGGAATCAATGGCAAGGAATCCTTCTGGAATCGATATTCTCTTATTCGCAGAATCGTCAAGAGTGCGTTCAAACCACTGCGTAGACGCCGTTAACGCCGGGTTGAGCGAATCAGCAATAACATAACGGGACAATGCGCAAATGCGCTCTGAACGCATCGGATTTCTTTTGTAAGGCATAGCAGAAGAACCTATTTGCGATTTTTCAAACGGTTCTTCAATTTCTTTCAAATGCTGCAAAAGTCGAAGATCAGTCGCAAATTTTGACGCACTTTGTGCAATACCCGATAAAGTCGCAAGTACGAATGCGTCAATTTTTCTCGAATAGGTTTGTCCCGAAACAGGAACAGAATCAGAAAATCCAATTTCAGACGCAATTAACTTTTCCAATTCCTTGACCTTTTTATGATCACCGTCAAACAGCTCCAAAAAGCTGGCCTGTGTACCGGTTGTCCCTTTTGAACCCAAAAGTTCAAGAGATGAAATTCGGTAGTTGAGCTCGTTTAAATCCATCAGAAGTTCGTTGATCCAAAGAGTCGCACGTTTTCCGACCGATGTAAGCTGTGCCGGTTGGAAATGAGTAAAACCGAGTGTAGGGAGATCTTTATATTTTTCAGCAAAATCGGACAGTGACCGAATGACTTTAACAAGCTTTTTCCGGATTAGCAATAAGCCCTCTTTCATTTGGATAATATCCGTGTTATCCCCGACATAGGCGCTTGTCGCTCCGAGATGAATGATCGCTTCCGCTTTCGGGCATTGCTTTCCGTAAGCGTAAATGTGCGCCATAACGTCATGCCGGACTTCACGCTCTCTCTGATTTGCAACATCAAAGTTAATATCGTCCTTAAAAGCCGTTAGTTCCGCAATCTGCTCATCGCTTATATTCAGGCCAAGCTTTTGCTCCGCCTTTGCCAGCGCAATCCAGAGCCTGCGCCATGTTCTGAATTTCATTGCAGGTGAAAAAATATAGAGCATTTCTTCACTTGCATACCTTCCTCCAAAAGGGCTCTCATACATGCTATCCATTTTGCAATCCTCCGCTAGTAAAAAGTTGTGTTCATTAATCATGGCATAACGCTGCGCCGATCGCCGTGGCATACTCCGCGCTCGGCGGAATGACATAATGTATGTCATACATTTTTTCGAGGTTATCAAATATTGCCCGCGCCTGTGCAATGGTCGTAAGGTTCCCCGTCAAAACGACATCGTTCGTATGATCGTAACGGCTTGCAAACACTGCAAACATTCCAATAGTCTGGAATACCATGTTTAATATCCCGAGCGCAATATCGGCGTTCGACGCAACATCACTGATCTTACCGAAGTTCGATGCAGTCGTGTCCATTGGCATACTGGAGATAACTTCCTTTGAAATATCACCAACAGCCAAGTCGACATTTGCAAGATTACCCTGGGACGCAAGTTCAACAATATTGTCAAAATTCCGGATATTGAAGATCTTGTTGGATAGTCCTAAAAGCGTTCCCCCTCCAATTCCGGTTCCGCCGAGATGCTTTACTTCACGACCGCAAACGTGCACGAATGCCGTACCCGTTCCCATCGAAACGATAATCGCCCGGTTTAGCCCGGACAAAAATTGTCCGCCGTATCCAATCGCACGAATTTCATCCACTCTTTTTGTAGGCAAATGATACATTCCGTCACTGATAAAAGTTGCTCCGACTCCGGTGAACATAATCTGTTCAACCGAATCCAGACCAAGCCCGTTTTCGGATAAGAATTTACCAAACGCACCATAAGCAGACGTAATTTGATCGCCTGCTTTTACTTTAAGACATCCGGATATCTTTCCGTCTTTTAAGCCGACAATTTTTGTTGTACTGCCGCCGATGTCAATTCCGATGAAGTATCCCAAATACTGTCACCTCAAATATTTTTCTTTGTTCATTACTTTTAGCAAAGCATTTCCTACAAAAAGCGTAATGACAGCTGCAACAGCCGCTTCCAGAAGTCCGTTGGATGTTACAATCCCTGCAAATATCCCAAACAATGTGTTAAACGGTATTTTATAAGCCTGCGCATAGCGCTCACCAAACATAAAATATATGCCGCTAAGTACTAATAACGCTGTCTCTTATACACATCT
>JANZZB010000098.1:0-376 GCA_026419635.1 Clostridiales bacterium
GATTTATCCCAAACGCATTTATCAATGATAGCACAGACGGCTGCTTTTTTTAGTTCAATTGAAGATTCTCCTAAGAGAAACTCCCTAATAGTACTATCCATCGCTCTTTTGATTCTTGTTTGGCTGTCATCTTCCGGTTTTGAATTCTCGAGTAAATGGAGCTCATTTTCCAGCTGGTTTAATTGCTGCATGATTGCGCTTTTTGTACTTTTGTATTCGATAAGCGTTTCAACGCCGGATAAAAACGCTTCCCTCAAACGAACTATTTTGTCCTGAAGGCGAAATTTTTTCTTTTGCAACAATTCTATATTACTTAAATAGCCGGATGGCACTCCTATTAACTTGTAATTTATTGAGATATCCGTCTTTGTGTCAT
>JANZZB010000098.1:386-5995 GCA_026419635.1 Clostridiales bacterium
ATGCTGTAGTCTTTTGATAATAGCATCTTTTAACAAATCGTCCCGAATATGCTGGGAACAAGTACAGGCTCCTTTTGCATAGGCGTTGCATTTCCAATAATGAGGCTTTGAAAATACAAGAGGACTTCCGCAGGCCGCACAATGAACGAGTCCGGATATCCAGTCGGATTTTTTTTCCGGGGGCCTGCCGTGGTATTTCCATTGAGATTTAATTTCATGGACACGTTTTTGTGCCGCATTCCAAATGTCATCTAGAATTAACGCCTCATGTGCGCCATCGGCCAAAATAATATTTTCATTTTCGAAATCCCGCCGAGAACGGCCGGAGGGGTTCCAACGAAGTTTTCCTATATAAACCGGGTTTCGGATAATATACTCAACAGATCGGCTTTCAAACTTGTTGCCGAAGTTTGTTGTGACTCCATTTTCATTTAACCATCTTGCAATTGCATAATACCCGCGTCCTCCAACAAATTGCCGAAAAATCTCACGGATAAGATCCGCCTTTTCGGAAACAGGAACCAGCATATGATCCTTTACCTCGTAACCAAACGCGGGAGCGCATTGCAAACCACCGCGTATCGCTTTTTCTGACATTCCTTTCTTTACTTCCTCTGACAGGTTGATAGAATAATATTCCGCCATGGCTTCCAACATGGACTCCAGGATAATAGAGAATTTATCGTCCTCAATGCTTTCGGTCACCGAAATAACACGAACGCCGCATTCTTTCCGAAGAAGGGATTTATAAACAACACTATCTTCCCGTGATCTGGCGAACCGGTCAAATTTATGTACTAAAATGATGTCAAACGGATGCTCTTTGCTTTTAGCCTGAGTGATCATCTGCATAAAAGCCGGCCGTTTTTCCGCCTTTCGCCCGGATATACCCTCATCAATGAACAAATATCGGTCGTCTGTCTGATATCTGTTTTCATTTGCGTAACGCAAAAGAGCTTTGTTCTGCGCATCCGGTGAATATTCGGTCTGATCCTCCGTGCTTACGCGGATATACCGGGCGGCAACCGGGAGCGCCTTAATTTTACTTTCCGTTGGTATCACCTCTCTGAAAAAGCAAAAGTTTAGTTTTTCAGAATAACGAATAGAACTGTACTGAAAAGAATAGTTTAAGTACGGAGGTGGTTCGATGGCAAAGCATCAAAACGAGCCAATTAAGACCGAGGCTTATCTCAAAAATGGGGAAAGCGTCTGCAATCTTGATCATATGAAGCCGGAACAAAAAAATGTCATCGGAGCAGCGCTCAAAAAAAAATATTTAAATGCCGTTTTTGCGGATACGGCTGTTTTTACATCCGATATACCTTTACAGTCTGAAATCATTTTCAAAGATAAAACAGGGTGGTACTAGAAATAATAATGAACGTTCAAACGAAATATAACTTTTTGTTAAAAAACTGCGGCTTAAAAGCCGCAGTTTTTTTAAGTACATAAGAGTTTTCCTTGTATAAAAATCTTTAATATTAATTATATATTGCCGGTAAAAGTAAAATATAAAAGGATTGCATTTAACAGAACAATTGAGAATGTAATAAACCAGCCTGCTGCCTTTACCCATTTTTTGTTTGCCAGTTCTCCCATTAAAGTCCGTTTACTTGTAATGATCAGCATAGGAATGATAGCCACCGGCAGTGCAAAACTCAGGCTGACCTGGCTTAAAAGTAATGCTTTCATAGGATTTCCGCCTATTATTATAATAATGATTCCGGGTAGCATTGTTATAATCCTTCTAAGATATAAAGGCAGTTTTAAGTTTACAAATCCATCCATTACCGTTTCGCCGGCCATTGCGCCAACAGATGATGATGAAAATCCTGACGCAAGTAAAGCAATGCCAAATGCTCCGCTGGATAGCGCACCCATAAGAGGTTCAAGCGATCTATGCGCGAGTTCTATCGAATCGATAGCCATATTTCTGCTGAAAAAAACCGATGCAGATACAATTACCATAGCAGCATTTACGATAAAAGCAATATTCATAGCGATCGCGACATCAATCTTTTCCATTTTTAAGTGTTTTTTCTTTTCGGCGATTGTCGGTAGATGATTACGGCTTTGAACCAGTTGAGAATGAAGATAAATAACATGCGGCATGACTGTCGCTCCAAGCATTCCCACTGCGATATAGACAGCCTCTCCGTTCGGAAGAGAGGGGATCAATGTGTGCAATGCAACCTGCGACCAATTTGGTTTGGAAAGAAACAATTCGATCGTATAAGCTCCGCAAATGACCGCTACAAAAGCGGTAATCACAATTTCTATTAACCGTTGCCCGTATTTTTGCAAATAAATAATGACAAATGTAACAGACGCGGTTAACAAAGCGGAATAATTTAACGGGATACCGAATAATAAATTAAAGCCTAATACACCGCCGATGAATTCCGCCATCGTCGTTGCCACAGCAGAAAACATGGCAACGAAATAAAAAAACCAGTTTAATCTTTTGGAAAAAACTTCTTTACACATCTGTGGCAAATTTTTGCCTGTTGCAATTCCAAGCTTTGCGGACATGATTTGCAAAAAAATAGCCATTAAATTGCTCCATAAAATAACCCAGACCAAATTATAATTAAAAACGGAGCCGCCTGCGATATTTGTTGCGAAATTCCCGGGATCTATGTAAGCTACACTCACTATAAATGCTGGCCCTAAATATTTCAGCAAATTCCGAAATTTTCTTTTTACTTCTAAGATTTTATCTATGTAAAATCCTGTTAAAGGGTAATCGTTTGTTAATGTTCTTTCGTAATCCATTATGCAGTTCCTTCTTTGTTTAAAGCTGAGGCTAAAAATATTAACCTGATATAAGTTATGAAAGAGATACTAACAGAGTTACAAAAACGTAATGTTTTTTCATATTTTGTCATATATATGGTTTGGGTGATGCATTATGGAGAATAGCGATTTCAGGACGTTTCACGAATATATGAAAAAGGAAGAGCATTCTCTTACGGCGTCAATGGAAGACTATATGGAAATGATATACAGGCTTTCGATGAATACAGGCTTTGTCCGAATCCATGATCTTTCAGAAGCGTTAAATGTTAAACCGCCATCGTCTACGAAAATGGTTCAAAAACTAAGTGACTTAGATCTTCTTAAATATGAAAAATACGGATTTATAATGCTACGGGAAAAAGGAAAGCAATTAGGAGAAGAATTATTTAACAGACATAATTTAATTGAAACATTGTTAAAATTAATCGGGGTTTCTGAAAAAATGATTTTAATTGAAACAGAAAAAATGGAACATACCATCAGTGGCGAGACAACAAAATGTTTTGAAATATTTATCAGTTTTTTAAACAACAATCCGGATATTGCAAATAAATATGCTGATTTTCGAGCAAATTTTTGAATACGTCAAGGAGAAAAAACGGATAAATTTCATATCACCTACTGATAATAATTTTGGAGGTGATACGATGAAAAAGAAAATCGCTATAGAACAAAATCTTACTCCAGTCAAAGATTATTTAACGGAAAAAGGTTTTAAAGTGAAAGATATAAACTTTAGTGAAGCAAAAAAATTGCGCGGTTATGACGCTTTTGTTGTTACTGGATTGCATTCAAATTTTCTCGGCGTACAAGATACCGAATCCAAAGCAGTTGTTATCAATGCCGACGGTATGACACCGGAAGAAGTTGCAGATCAGATTGACCGCATAGAGTAAAATTCATATAGAATAATTGAAAAATGAAAATCTCCTGTTATAGATGATGTCTATAACAGGAGAAATTTTAATTGGTGATCATGAAACGAAATGAATTATTATAAAACAATTTGACATTAAATATCATTTATTATATTATTAGGCTATTAAGAGGGAGTAGTTTATAACGCAAAGTCAACATACTGGTGTAAAATTCACCTGGTTTTGCGGCCTAAATTGGTAACGAGACTTTTAATGTAATCCTTTTCAAAAGGACTGCATTAAAAGTTTTTTTATATATTTATAGATAAATATGAGAGGATGTCAACATGTATTTTAATCCGGTTGCTTTCTTGTTTTCGGCTGGTGCGGTAGTACTGGCTGAAATGGGGGATAAGACACAACTACTAGCAATGGCGTTTGCAACAAAATACAAAGCGTCAAAAGTATTAATTGGCGTTTTTATTGCTACGGTCTTAAACCATGGATTGGCTGTGGCTGTGGGAAATTATTTAACCCGATTTGAATCCGCCCAAGTATGGATACAGGCAATAGCATCATTGTCATTTATTTTCTTCGGGCTCTGGACAATAAGAGGGGATGAGCTTGACGGAGAGGAAAATAAAACGACAAAATATGGGGCTGTTGCAACTGTTGCGTTTGCATTTTTTCTCGCTGAAATGGGAGATAAAACCCAACTTGCTACGATAGCACTGGCCACAAAGTTTGGAACCAGTCCGCTTGGGATTTTAATGGGAACCACTGCGGGCATGATGATTGCGGATGGGATCGGAATCGTTTTGGGACTTGTTTTGTGTAAAAAAATTCCGGAACAAAAAATTAAGTTTATATCAGCAAGTATATTTATATTATTCGGATTCATCGGATGTATCGAAGTTGCATACCGGGAGCTTCAATTCGGGTTCTTAACTATATTGGTAATTGCAACTATATTGGCTGCATTAACGTATATTGCGGCATGGTATTTAATAAAATCGAATAATACAAATGAAACCAAAGATATTATTTGAATAGAATGTAAAAAGCGGAGACGAATAACAAAACCAATCGTCTCCGCTTTTAATATTTTTACATTCATAGAAATGTTTAGATCATATCAATAATTTGGAATAGGTCTGTCCACATATTGTTTATCTATTTTCGATCCAATCTCGTTCACCATTTTTTAGGGTTATAAGAAAAGGCATCCTGTTAATAGGATGCCAAAGAGCACTACTATTAAAATATACTAATCACCAATAGGATTATCAATAAGAGTAGCAACTCTGAAATCATGTCTATGCCCGTCATTCACTGTTGTTACGGATTTTAAGAAATGAACATGTCGATCTCCTACTTTAATAGCCCCGCCGGTTTTGCCAAAAAATTGATGAAAATGATCTTCATAAAAATCTGTTCGAAATTTTACTTCATGAATATGATCATCATTGCCTATCGGAATGGCTTGCCTCGATACTGTGGCAAAGCGGTGGTTGTGCGGATCTTCTTCTCGTTCTGCTATTTCAACACTGCCTTGTATTTCATGGACATGTCTTTGTCTATCGTGATCATGGCAGTCATGGTCATGTCTGTGGTCATGGCCATGTGTGTGGTCATGGTCATGTCTGTGTTTATCGCTAGACGGCCAATCATGATTAGAATACCAATAACCCATAGTAATTTCATCCTTTATATTAGAATAAAGTTATAAGTGGCATTTCTTCAAAATTTAAGCTTTACGATATTGTCTTAATAGGAAACCCCATACCATGATATGTTGGCTTGAATGTTATTGATATTCATAACTGCTGTTCATGACGAAATAAAAGCTTAATAGTACCGATCCGCTCATATAAAGTGACGAAAGCCACCTTTCGTGGTAACGAAGGGCGGCTTTTTGGTTATATTTGACTTTTCATATTACAAGTGTTAGAC
>JANZZB010000099.1 GCA_026419635.1 Clostridiales bacterium
TTCGTATACCGCTCTTGAATTGGAATGGCTTGCGATAAACGGTCGCTTAACAATTTCATCGATTTCAAAAAATCCGCGCTGAGATAAATGCGATACATCAAGAATAATGCCAATTTCATCCGCGGTTTTAACAAAATTTCTACCGTGCAGTGTAAGGCCTTCTGATTCATCCGCTGCTGCGCTGCACGCACATAAATTCCGGTTGTTCCATGTCAAAACCAAAAAGCGCAGTCCATCGTTATAGGCTTGCTCCAGTGTTTTTTCAGAACACCCTAACAGTTCCGCCCCTTCAGCTGATAAAAAGGCGGCATTATGACCGGAAGCATACGCACGTTTTATTTCCTTTGCGTTCCGGCAAAGCATTGGAGCACCGTTTTTTCCATCAAGCAGCGTGTGTGCAAGCTCCATTTGAGCGCGGAATCGTCCCTCGATATTTTGATCTGTTGATGAATCGCCCCATATAGCAAAAATCTGAGCGTAACGGGAAAAACATTGCGCTTTTTCAAGACTGATATGATAATCGTTTTTCTGCAATGTTCCGCCCTGATCATAAATTCTTGAAATGGTATCGCAATGACAGTCAAAAAGCCGTATATGGTTCATATTTCATAACCCTCCGATGTAAAAGCGTTTTCAATATGTTTAATCGAAAACGGCATAGTACTTTCCTCTGCCAAATAAACCTCGATAACATCAAATCGCGCATTCTGCTTGCCGGCAGGATCATTTGAGGAAAGCCACTGTTTGGCGGCAAGGAGAATTCTCTTTTGTTTGCCGAAAGTTACTGCCTCAAACGCATTAGCAAATCGATTATCTTTACGGGTTTTCACTTCAACGAAAATAATTTCTCCTCGTTTTTTCGCAATCAGGTCAATCTCTCCGAAACGAGTCGAATAATTTGCTTCCCGTATTTCGTATCCTTTTTTTCGCAAATACTCCGCTGCCGCCGCCTCTCCCCATTTGCCGATCAGCTGCGATTTCATCCTATTCGCTCCTTAGGCAGAATTTTTTTTAAAAAACTACGGCGGTGCGCTTCACACGGTCCGTTTTTAAGCAGCAATTCGATATGTTTTTTGGTGGGATATCCTTTATGTATTTCAAAAAGATAGTCGGGATATGTACTAGCCATTTCTTTCATATACAGGTCCCTGCTTACTTTTGCAAGGATCGACGCCGCGGCGATGGATGCGCTTTTGGCATCTCCACCCACAATGGTACGAACCGGAATTTGAAAACCTCTTGCACAATTTCCGTCGATCAGGGCGATGTCCGGTTTTATGTTTAACCCGTCAATTGCCCGATGCATTGCAAGCATTGTGGCATTTAATATATTCATATTGTCAATTTCCTGTTCTGATGCAGAAGCAACGCAAAAAGCCAAGGCATGTTTTCGAATTTCAATAAAAAGCAGATTCCGTTTCTTTTCACTGAGTTTTTTTGAATCATCCAGTCCATCAATCCGATTAAATGGGTTTAATATAACAGCGGCAGCATATACCGGGCCGGCCAATGGCCCCCTGCCTGCTTCGTCAACACCGCAGATGAACTGATTTCCAAAGCTACGTTCTTCATTTTCAAATGTGAACATATCGCGTTCGTCAACCATCCTGCTGTTCCTCCACGCTTTTAGCTATGGGTAGATCGGGAGGCAACTCGAGCGTAATACGACCTAAAAGTCCCCCGCGATATTCGTCAAGCAGAATATGCGCCATTCGTTCTAAGTCTACTTCTCCGCCGGAGATTAAAAAACCGCGGTTTTTCGCGGCTATTTGCAGCAGCTCAAACCCGCTTAATTGATCCGTAGTTTTGATTTTATAACGACTATTCAGAGCTTCCGGTTTTATTTCGGAAAGCTTTTTTATCAGATTACAGGAAAGCTCCTCGATATCAATGATTTCGTCCCGAACAGCGCCTGTAAAGGCGAGGTGCATTCCGGTTGTTTCGTCGTCAAACTTCGGCCAAAGTATGCCGGGTGTATCCAAAAGATCAAATCCATCGCCGATAGAAAACCACTGTTTGCCGCGTGTTACTCCGGGTCTATCCTGCGCTATGGCGGATTTTTTTCGGATAACCCTGTTTATAAAGGAGGATTTTCCGACGTTTGGAACACCGACTACCATTATTTTTACGCCTCGGCCCGCCATTCCTTTTTCTTTCAATCGTTCCAGTTTTTGAGACATAACCTGACGAACTGCCGGCAAAAAACGATCGATACCCGAACCCCGTTTGCTATCGGTCAGAATAACGGCGTAGCCCTTTGCTTGAAAATATGCCGTCCATTTTGCGTTAGCCTCCGGATCACTTTGATCCGATCGGTTCATGACAATTAAACGAGGCTTCCCCGAAAACAGCTTGTCGACATCAGGATTACGTGACGATATCGGAATTCTGGCGTCGACAATTTCACAAACAAGATCAATCAGAGGAAGACTTTCTTCCATCATGCGTCTTGTTTTCGTCATATGCCCGGGGTACCATTGTATTTTCATTTGCTGACTCCAAATAAAATAAAATTAATGAATATTGCCAAAACGGCTTATCGGAAATAGACGGAATAAAACGCGTCCCAAAATATAACGCTCATCAACCACACCTAAACGGGAATCACGGCTGTCGGAACTGTTGTTTCGGTTGTCTCCCATAACGAATACTGAGCCTTTCGGGACGGTAAGCGGAAACTGTGTTCCTTCAAAAAGAGAAGTTGGCTCGTTGATGTACGATTCGTTCTGAACGACCCCGTCCACTTTTACTTCATGGGTCTGAAAATTAATGTCTATTGTCTGACCGCCAACAGCGATAATCCGTTTTACAATTGGTTTTGTCATGAAGCTTTTTTTTGTTAAAACGACAATATCGCCTTGCTTGGGGTGATAAAACAAATTACTGATGACCACCGTGTCCCGATCATGAAGCGTCGGGTACATTGATTGTCCGTCTACGCCGATGATGCGCATTAAAAAAACAAATAAAATAACGACAACACAAAGTGCCGTTACAAGTGCTTCAATCCAATCAAAAATCTCTGATTTTTCCGTTGTAGAAACGTTAGGCAGAATGGATCCGTTTTGTTCTGAAAAAGATGCTGCATTATTTCCCATAGTTTTCTCCTAATAATCACTTACATACATAGTATATAATAATATCATGAAAATATAAAAGCAAGTTAAAAAGAGACTGTAATGAATATTCACGTATAAGATAAAATTTTAAGTTGACTCTTTTTACCGTTGTTTAAAAATAATAAACAGAATAACGGGAGGGAAAATTCCCTCCCGTTTTTTTCGTTTAGATATCTTGTTTGACTTTGGCCGCTTTTCCGACTCTGTTTCTGAGATAGTATAGCTTTGCGCGGCGAACTTTACCACGTCTGACCACTTCAACTTTTTCTATGTTCGGAGAATGCATCGGGAATGTTTTTTCAACACCTACGCCGTAAGACATGCGTCGAACGGTAAAGCTTTCCGAAATTCCTCCGTGTTTTTTCGCAATAACCGTGCCCTCAAACACCTGCACTCTTTCGCGTGAACCTTCCTTAATTTTAACATGCACTTTAACAGTGTCGCCTATGCCGAACTGTCCGGCATCCGCTTTAATCTGCGGTGCGGTAATAGCCTTTATGAGATCCATACCGATCTCTCCCTTCTCATTAGACGTTCGTACCACAAAGAAAAGTTCGTTACTGCAAGGGCAGCAACCGGTGGCAGAGGACTGTCCTTAATATATGCCATGATATAATAGCATGGTTTTTAATAATATGCAATATTTATTTTGAAATATAACCTACCGAAAAATTTCAAGATGCTCATTTAATATGGATTTACGTGTGAATAAAGCATCGGGGCAGGAATTTAAGGAAAGTTCCTTATGAATAACCTTTACAAGATATTCCGGATTTAAGTTTTGGTTTCCGGCGGACAAAACCGTATTAATCTTTATCTCCCCATCCTTCAAATACGCTTTTACACCGACCATAAAGTCTTTTATATCAACTTCGATTTCACCGCTTTTGGACTTTTTCTTTGTTAAAATGGAGTCCCTTTCAAAAAGTGCATGGATTTGAGACAGAAGTTTCTGTTTCGGAACATCATCGGCATAAAGCTCGATTTCATATTCGGCGTATGCAATTTCTTTTGGCTTTGTAAGTGCACAGCCAATAGTATGAGCATGAAATCCGGATGGCAGCGCCTGATTGATCATTTCCAGTGCATGTTCGGGTAATGAATCGGAATGTAAGTCAAAATCAATGATTTCATCAAGACCGGCAAAGCCGGTAGATAACGGTAACAGAATTGATACATAGGGATGGGGGTTAAACCCTTCCGTATACCAAAGCGGAAGTTTTGCCCTTTGAAAAGTTCTTTGAAATAAACGCATGGTGTCAAGATGACTGACGAATTTGGCATTTCCTGTTTTCGAAAACCGCATTCTGGAATTAAACATCGCATTGCCTCCCGTCCATAAGTCTGCGTGCACCGCATCCTGCACAGGACAGCTTGCAGTTTTCAGTCGTCTCTGCGCGCATTGCCTTTTCGCACTCACGGATCAAGTGTTTTTTTGTAGTTCCGCAGGATATATGATCCCAAGGAAGAATTTCGTCATAACTCCGAGTGCGAAGTGCATAGAAATCCGGATCGACAGAGCATTCGCGAAATGCTTCCATCCATTTATCAAGGTCAAAGTATTCATCCCAGCCGTCAAAAACACAGCCTTTTTGCCAAGCCCGTTCAACAACCTTGCAAAGTCTCCGGTCTCCGCGTGCAAAAACTGCCTCAAGAAATCCTGTTTTCGGTTCATGCCAATGAAAGGTTACGTTTTTGATTCGTAACTTGTCCCGCAAATATTGCTGTCTGCGTTCAATCTCCTCAAGCGGAATTTGGCCGAACCATTGAAACGGTGTATGCGGCTTCGGTACAAAAAAAGACGCGCTGACTGTGATCTTGACCCCGCGGTTTTTATTGTTTGTACTTTGCCTCCATGAGTAAACAACATTTCTGGCAAGTTCAGCAATGCCGTCCAGATCCTCGTCGGTCTCAGTAGGAAGACCTGTCATAAAGTAAAGCTTTACACTGTTCCAGCCGCCGGAAAATGCGACCTTGCACGCATCATACAGATCTTGGTCTGTCAGATTTTTATTGATGACATCTCTTAAACGTTGTGTACCCGCTTCGGGCGCAAAGGTCAATCCGCTCTTTCTTACCTTTTGCGCTCGCTGCATTAGTCCGATACTGAAATTATCAGCCCGAAGTGACGGCAGCGAAAGGCTGACACGCCGTGGCTCACAGAAATCAAGCAGCTCATCGCAAAGAGGTTCGAGTTCTTTATAGTCGCTTGTGCTAAGAGAAGAAAGGGATGTTTCTTCGTAACCGGTTGATTCGATCAGCGCCTTCGCTTGCTTTGAAAGGGTTTCAGCTTTTTTCATACGGACCGGACGATAGGCATGTCCAGCCTGACAGAATCGGCATCCGCGAATACAGCCTCTAAACAGTTCAACCATTGCGCGGTCAAACACGATCTCTGTAGAAGGTACGACAAAGGTTTCTGGGAAATAGGCTTTGTCAAAGTCTACAACAATTCGTTTATGAACGGTTTCAGGAGCTCCTTCTTGCGATTTTACTTCTGAAATTGTTAGATCTTTGTTATATGAAAACTGATAAAGAGACGGTACATAGATGCCGCCTATTTTAGCTGCGTGTTTTAAGAATTCCTTTTTACCCATTCCCTCTTTCTTTGCTCTTCTAAAAAGGGCAAAAAGGTCAAGTGAGACTTCTTCTCCCTCACCGATGACAAAAAGATCGACAAAGTCGCAAAGAGGTTCTGGATTATATGTGCACGGTCCTCCGGCGATAATAAGAGGCGTAAGCTGATCGCCACGCTGGTCGGCTCGTACCGGGATACCGGCAAGGTCCAGCATGTTCAGCACATTAGTATAGCAA
>JANZZB010000100.1 GCA_026419635.1 Clostridiales bacterium
CCATTGAAGTGCCCGTCCGTATGTTTCCGCCGTGCCTGCGTATGGCCCCCTATGCATTACAACAGCTTTATATGAACCGCATTTAACGGTTGCTTGGCTGTCCGGTGACTTGCAGGGATGTATGGGTGCAGTGCGCAAGATATTCTTGCGGCTAGATGAGATATGGAGATAAGATGTCGCTGCGTACCTAAGAAAAAAAGAGATAGAGGGATTGAGGAAGACGTAGATTGGTGTAAAGCTTTAAAAAGGTTGAGATGATGTGTTGTAATAAGGAGAAGTTTCATGTAAAATATCATTTGCACGTCACATGACGTGCAAAGATATTTCGAGGTGTAGCGCAGTTGGTAGCGCGCTTGGTTTGGGAGCAGATAGCGCAGGTTCCAAAATTCCTGAAATCCCCCCGCAAAATTAAATAAAAAGCACCTATCGGGGTGTAGCGCAGTTGGTAGCGCGCCTGGTTTGGGACCAGGATGCCGCAGGTTCAAATCCTGTCACTCCGACCATAAATCGGCTGATTTTGATGATTTTATCACCACTTTCAGCCGATTTTGCTTTATTTTTTAGCTTTGGTTCCCCACTTTCAGAAAATCGTGACCCATATAAAAACTGTCGAAACTGCAACTTTTCAAAAGTTACTCCCATAAATTTATAAAATGGGTCTTATCGCAAAAAACAGTGCTGACCCATCATCTGCCCACATCCAGAAAAAATCCGCCCTCGCAGCGACCGATTTTTGGTCTCCGCGAAGGCGTTTTTTGTTTCTATTCAATGTTTTTATCAGCTTGTTTCTATTCAATGTTTTTATCAGCTTGTTTCTGAGCAAGGTATACACAGAAGCAGCTTAAGTCCAGATGTTTTCCCGGCGGCTTTGCCGCCGGGGATTTTTCACCTTTGTTAATTTCAATCTTGATTATATATTTCCCTGCTATTCCGTTGGAGGGGATAACAAACAGTATCTATGATTGGTTTAACACCAGAAAAGAAAAAAGCCCGCTTTTTCAAAGGGGTTCAGATTTGACTTGACAATTCAGACCTTCAGAGTTGTAATACGACCACGGGGGTTTCCCCTAGCCATAAAGATGTCACAGCAGGCTGGCGCGTTAGAGCGCGCCAGCCCTGCGAAAGGTGAAAGCACCACCCTGCGCAACCGAAACGGCACATGTGACAGGATTAGCTTACCACTTTTCCTGTCTTTTCACAAGTCGATCCTTCGCGTATGCAAAGGGAAACGGCGGCTTGCCGCCCACCTTTGTGTACGCTTTTTTGTCGGGCATGCCTATATGCCCAGGGGAACCTCCCGACTAAATTTGAAAGGTCGGGAGTAAAAATGAGCATGTTTGATGAGTTAACAGATATTGCAGGAGGTGGCCAAACAGCGGATTCTGAAGAAACATCGGCGGAGTGTTTTCAAAAGGCAAGGCAGATTTTTGATACTGGGACAACCCTGTTGCAGGAAATAGTCAGTCAGATTCGTTGCTGCCTGTTATGCTGTGATCTAGATACCCCAAATCAAGTTTTTCAACCTTTACCGAAAGGTGGTGTCCAGGCATGAAAAATTCACTGCTGGAAGACCTATACTGGGGCAAGGTTGCTCCTGCCGACAAGGGGTGCCTGAACAACCCGAAGCTGATGGAGCAGATGAATATTGCCGCCGACACCGAAGAAAAGCTGTTGGAGCTGCTGGAAGGGGAAACGAAAGATTCGTTCGAAGCCTTTTCAGAGTCACAGAATAAAATACAGTCCATAACCAATCTGGAGCGTTATCTTGACGGATTCCGAACGGGAATGAGCCTCGCGGTGGAGGCATTGTTCAGCGTCAAATGATGGAATTCGGGTTATATTTCGAGCCATTGAAGCTCTGTCTTCATGCAATTTAATTAAACATTCCTCCTGTAAAGATATCAACAACCTGAAAGAGTGTTTTCTGAGAATAATACTTTCGAGCAAAACCAATTAATTTAAGCAAGTCCAGCTTTTTTTGTCCAGCATAATTTTTAAAAATCGCTTCGGGACCCAATGCGTCAACATGTGCTTTTGGCAATTCGTTCACAGCATCAAGAAGCTGCAAATACAAATAGTTTTTATTTGTTATTTCCGTTACAGGTTTTCTTACCGTAACACGGCAGTCTTCCGGCAGTTTCTTACGATAAGCATTTGTTACAATTTCGATGTTTTTAGGAATTAAAGTAGTTAATGCCAGTCGATTCAGGAATCCTGCACCCGACTCGTATCCGATTGTTTTTCCGTCCTGTTGTGTCAGTGTTTGAATGGCATACTGTTCTGCGCTCGGACGAAGAACACCGAACGGGGTCTGCTTTGCTCTGAAATAAACGCCTTTATCCAAGCGTTCTATCTGGTTTTTGTCTGCGATTCGCTTCAGCTGATTGTTCGTCAGGGCCTTTGCACGCTCAAAAGGAATCCCGATTTCTCCCGCCAAATGATGCGCAATATCCTGTGTCCGGAACGGTTTACCGTATGGAATCTGATCTACCATGCGCATAATGTGCTCTCCATAGCCGTAACGCTCCATATTATTCACCCGCTTATTGATATTATGATGTATATATTTATTCGTTGTTATTGTCATAATAATATCTATATGCTTTATTAGTCAAGTCGTTCAAAATGTAAAGTCCAATCCGCCTCCAGTATCCTTTCGTCCGAATCGTAGATACTTTTCTGCATTTTTTGCCGTTTCTGCCGGTGACGGCGTACCGGCCTTCCCAACGTCCGTTCGCGCGTTTTCGGACAGAACCGTTTCCGCGCAGAATCGGAATATCCGGATTGTTGTCCGGCTTGGATGCTAGAATCGCTTATCTAATACAATTTTCATAGACAGTTACACAGATTTTTTGTCTTTGTCCCGAAAGAAGATCAGTAATAATCATAATTTGTTTGCTTCTATTATTTATTCGATGTATATTTAAATTAACTTAACTGGTATTAGAACGAAAAGGTGTGATTTACATATGAAATTAATTGATGCGGATTTAAAATTCCAGGTAAGACATATGTACAACAAACCAGCAGTTGGCGGACAGCATAATCATCCATGCTATGAACTTGTCTATTATATAAGCGGAACCGGAGAAGTAACGATTGAAAACAGATCATATCTATACACAGAGGGTACTTTTTCTGTCATATTGTCCAATCAGATGCATTTTGAGGTCAGCAATACTCCTACAGAGGTATTATATATTGGGTTTGATATGTCAAAAAAAATGGTAACTTTGCAAGAAGGGGTATTTTCCGATGTTAACGGCATGATTTTAAATTATCTGATTGAAATTGAAGAGGAAATGAAAGCAAAAAAGAGTTATTACGTATCGGCAATGAATTTGCTGACCGAGCAGATTGTTTTGAAAATCGGCCGTATGCAGAACAACGAGAAAGAAGAAGGCGATATAGAAAAAGCAATGAGCTATGTTGCCAACTTTATTAAAATGAACTGTATGAATGGCATAACCGTCAATAATCTGGCGAATTCCGCAGGGTATAGTTATGATTATTTCCGGCATCAGTTCAAAAGGCATTTTGGTATAGCAGCAAAAGAATATATTATTAATGAAAGAATGCGGTTTGTGAAAGAACTGCTTTTGAATACGGATTATTCTATTAAAAAAATCGCTAAAATGAGTTCTTTTAATTCGCCTGTCCATTTGAATATGACTTTTAAAAAAATAGAAAAAATGACTCCTCTAGAGTTTCGGAGTAAATTTAAAGCGCAAAATCCCTATCATAACGATTTAGCTAATTATAGAGTTAAATAAGCATTTCACTTAAATCTAAAATAGAAATATTATAAAAATCGGCTTTATTCGTATTTGCCAATATGAAAAACGGCTGATTTTTTTATATCTATTGAAAAGTGAAATTTTTTAAATATAATTAAAACTAGTTCAAAATATTTATCAAAATTTTATGTTTGGAGAGGTGCTATATGTCTAATATAGCTAAAAGAGTTCTGTCATTGACTCTTGTAGCGACATTTCTTTGCAGCTCACTAATAAGTTTTCTGCAAATTCAAGCCGCCGAGAAAAGTATTTCATATTCGGATATGGTGAAAGCTTCGGTAAATGCACAGGGAGGCATTATCGAGGACACAGAATTTTCATACCAGCTTGTTTTCGGCAAGGTGGGAGTAAATGAAGTTGCTGGAAACGACTTTTCTTCCCAATGGGGACAGGATGCCGTTAATTACAAAAAAGATTCGGCCTTATTAGCTTATACGGCAACAGGGTTAAAGTCAAACAGTCAGTATTATAATTCCATGATCAAAGTCACAGCGAAAGAACCTGTTTCCATCCATTTTACGCATCCTGCGATGTCAGGAGTCCAGTATGCCAGCCATACATATATCAAAACCTATCATGTTGTTGACGGTATGCCCCAGATTATATCATCCGTTCAAGTTACCGATCAAGCTGTTGCAGCCGATTACTACACACCGAAAACAGTGGTGGCAAAAGCGGGTGAAAGTGTATATTGGAGTTTTGAAACATCCAATGAGTGGGGTGCGACAGCGGAGTTTTACCCGTCTGTTGTAATCGGGGATGCCACGGAAGTTACAAGCGATCGTCTTACGCTCAATGATATGGTTGCCGGTACCGTTATGAAGCAAGGCGAGCCGGTCAATACGGAATTTGTAGATTATCAGTTTTTAACCGGTAAAATCAGTTCTCCTTTAAAAATGAATACCTTCGTGAAAGATAACGGTTCCGGCGGATGGGACGATAACTGGAAAGCGCAGTATTTCGAAAACAATATCATGAGAACCGGAATTGAAATTCAAAATATGGTCGGCTATCCTAAGTCCGGTAATATCATTACATCACAAGCCTCGACTTCTGATGCCTTTTATGACGTTATTATAAAACTCGAAGTCAACAAGAACTGTTTACTGGATATAACTCATCCGGTCATTCCGGCAAATGAATGGCGGGGTACACATACACGAATGAAAGTACTCGTGAAAAAACAAGGAATGCGGACTTTACAGCTGTTTGAAAAAACAGTGACGCCCGATGAAATAGCTGCGAATACATATGCTGTCAGCAACCTATCACTGGAAGCCGGAGACACTGTATATTACATCTATACTTCTGTAAACGAATATGGCGCAAACATACCAATTACGCCGACGTTTTCGTTCACAAAATCGGAATATGTTCCTCCGGCAACCGAAACAGAATCGTTAACCGTATCCGATTTCCTGCTTGGCATGAACGAATCAAACGGCGATCCGATCAGCAGTGATTTAGCTACTTTTCAAATCCTTACCGGCAAAGTGGGTTCAGAAACAAAGCTGCAAAGCTTTTCAGATACGAAAGCCGAATTGGGGTGGTATAACGACAGTGATACCGACAAAGACAAAAAAACGGCTTTTGTTTCAACGACCTGTTTGCAGGCATCTGAAAATCATGACGCGATTTTAAAGCTCACCGCAAAAGAAAATATCAGTGTTAATTTGTCCCATCCGGCCTTAACAAGCTGGCTGGGTGCCAACGGCAGGTTTAAAATCACGATACAATCCGGCAATGTCTTTTCTGTTGTTTCTGATATGAAGATTTCCGATTCAAACAGGACGGAAAACTGCTATGTTTCAGGGGCAAGAGAATTGCACTTAAGCAAAGGAGATTCATTGTATCTCAGTCTGTATACAACAAATGAATGGCACTTTTATGCCGATATTCTGCCGGTATTTAATCTGAGTACAACATCGTATGATGAATCCCAAACCTTAGGGAAGATTATAAAAGACAGAGAAACATATAAGAAGGCAATCGATGAGTTTATCGCAACGTTATCACAAAGCAATTATTCAGCAGCCAATTGGAGTTCTATTCAGGAAATTGCCACTTCAGCCAAAGCGGCAATCGATCAGGAAATATCTGCTCTGAATATGGC
>JANZZB010000101.1:0-271 GCA_026419635.1 Clostridiales bacterium
GAATAAGTTTAGCCCCTAACTCTTCTAACAAATCCAAATTATCTTGATAATAGAAGCAAAAAGCTTTGTCTTTCGCAACTGCTATTCTGACAGAAGCTTGTTTTTCCACATGTAGTTCTTCGTACTGCAACGCTTCGGTTTTACTCGCTATGTTTATAATTTCATCAAGTTCGATTGTTTCGTCTGCAATTTGGGCAAGGAGGTCCATTTTATCTTGTAAAGAATGAATTTCCTGCGCGGTAATCAATCCTAAATGCCGGCTTTCAAGCGC
>JANZZB010000101.1:281-5876 GCA_026419635.1 Clostridiales bacterium
GAATAACATATATTTAGAACATTTTTCTACAGTTGTTGGATATAATTCTATTCCTTCAAAAGTAGCCTTAGAATTTTGTATTGCTGATTCTAAAAGTCCAATATTTCTTATTCCAAATGAGCCACCTGTAGCTTCAATCATTTTTTTATACAACGGGTACATTGGTTTTGAAACGTTATTTAATATCACAGCTTTAATATTGTTTTTTGAAAAATCAATATATCCTTTGATCATCGCCACAACCGATAATGACGCGCCCTTGCAGTTCACTACAAGGATTACGGGAATATCAAGCTCATTTGAAATGTCACAAGACGAATTTACGTTTGTATTTCCGCCCATCCCATCATAAAAGCCCATGACGCCTTCAACAACCGAAATATCGCAAGGCTCACTGTTTTTTACAAAGAGATATTTTGAAGACGTTTCTCCACATAAAAATAAGTCTATATTGTTCGATTTGGTTCCAAGAATTTCACTGTGAAACATCGGGTCGATATAATCCGGTCCGCACTTAAACGATGCAATTTTCATTCCTTTATTCTTTAAAGCTTTTAACACAGCGCAAGTAACCGTTGTTTTTCCGCAGCCGCTGTTCGTACCGGCTATCATTACTCTGTTTATTTTTTTAACCGGCATGATTTTCACCTGCAATAATATAAACGGGATTGTTTGCCGTCATAAGGTTATATTCGCCGATCGACCTGTTTTTTGCACAGTTTAAGCAGGCAATCTGCATTTTGTAATCAACGCTTTTTAAAGCGGAAACCGCCTCACTCAAGGTTTCAACAGTTATTGCATTGATAACGAATATGATATTTGGATTTACACTGTGTAAATAGCTGATCATTTCCGGCAATTTTCCGTTGCTTCCGCCAATAAATACTTTATCTGGCACAGGCAGCTTCTTGATTTCTTCTGCTGCATTTCCCAAAATAGTCCGTACATTAAAGGCGCCTAACTTGTTCCTATTTCTGTTTAACAAATCAAAAGCATCTTTTTCTTTTTCGAATGCATAAACAACGCCATTATAGGCTTTTCTTGCCATTTCAACAGAGACCGAACCAGTACCCGCACCGATATCGTAAATAATATCATCGGGTTCTATTTTAAGATAACTTGCTGAAACCCACCGTATTTCCTGTTTTGTCATCGGCGTACTGTCTCTTATAAAGTCTTCATCAAAAAGCGGTTTTTCTTTTTGAACAAAGTCGGGGTTTTCAAAAAGCAATACGGTCAGGCTGTCAAATGAATTTGCCGCAAGTTCTTTAATCGTTCCGCTTAATATCCGTTCGTCCGGCATGGAAAGCATTTCTCCTGATGTTACCCTTATATCCCCTAGCCCCGTTTCTACAAGACTTTTTAGGATATCCGCGGCGTTATGAGATCCGCCCGTTAAAACAAAGGTAAATTGATGATATGCTAAACTGCCGAGAATGCTTTTGTCCCTTCCATGCAAGCTGATAACATTTATATTTTCATAACTTATTTTCAATTTAGAACAAAGATATTGCAAACTGCTTATTCCGCATACCGCATGAACCTCATATCGGCTGTTAAGTTCGTTTATCAACGTTTTCGCAATACTGAAAAAGCCGACATCACCCGAAACCAGAATTCCAATTGTTTCGGCTTTTGATTGATCAATGAACTTGGCAAGATTCGTATAAGCGCACTTTATGATATCTTTTCTCAAACAAGTGAAAATTGACGTTAATCTATCAAAGGCATAGACTTCATCACAGGACAGCAAAAGATTCGACGCCTCTTTTGTAAGCAAGCCGTCTTGTCCCATTCCGCCGCCTATGATAAAAACCTTTTTCATAAAGCCTCCCGTACTCTGTCAGCAAGAATTTCCGCCAATCTTCTATCTGATCCCAATGTTTTGCCCAAAGTAATTTTGATATCCTTGTTATTTTCAAGGTACTCGTCGATTTCCTTTGGAATGTCCTCCCGAATGTGAACCCCTTCAAACAAAAAATACGGAACAACTTTAATTTCGTCAACGCCTTGTGCTTTCAGTTTGTCAAGACCGGCATGTAGATCTGTATCACAAAATTGCAGAAAAGCCGATTCGATAATATGGTCTTTCATAATGCCCTTCAGCATTTTCACAATTTCTTTCAATGTGTCTTCCGTTGATTTTTCACGGCTTCCGTGGGCGAGTATTAAGATTCCCTTCATTTAAAAAGCTCCTTCATTTTTCATGTCTATTAAGACTTTTTGTGACGCTTCCAGCGTTTTGTTAATATCCTCTTCTGAATGAGCATTGCTTACAAACATCGCTTCAAATTGAGCAGGCGCTAAATAAATGCCGTTTTTCAGCATCAAATTAAAATACCTAGCGTAGAGCTCTGTATTGCTCGTCTTTGCTGTCTTAAAATCTTTGACCGTTTCACCGGTGAAAAATACGCAAAGCAAAGAACCTATTTTATTTACGCAGATAGGTATTTTAAGTTCCATCGCCGTTTTCTTAAGCCCATCCGCAAGCTTTTCGGCAAGCATACTGATTTTTTGGTAAATTTCTTTATTTTCTTGAAGCGTAGAAAGCTGGGTTACACCCGCCGCCATCGCAATCGGATTTCCGGATAAGGTTCCCGCCTGATACACTCCGCCGAGGGGGGCTATAAGCTCCATAATCTCGCGTCTTGCCCCGTAAGCTCCGACAGGCATTCCACCTCCGATTATTTTTCCAAACGTGACAATATCCGCTTTCACATCAAAAAATTCCTGTGCTCCGCCTATAGAAAGACGAAATCCTGTAATAACCTCATCAAAAATCAACAGCGCGTTATGATCGTCGCATAGTTTTCGAAGCTTATGAAGAAAATCTTTTTCCGGTAAGACAACACCCATATTTGCAGCAACAGGTTCGATAATGACTGCCGCAATTTCGTTTTTGTTGGCTTTGAAAAGCTGCAAAACGCTATCTATATCGTTATAGTCCGCAATAAGAGTATTTTTGGCATGTTCGTTTGTTACACCAAGGCTGTCCGGATTGGAAAGGGTCAAAGCGCCCGAGCCCGCTCTGACAAGCATGCTATCTGCATGTCCGTGATAACAGCCGTTAAACTTTATAATCTTGTCTTTTTTGGTGAAACCTCTTGCAAGTCTTAAAGCGCTCATAACCGCTTCTGTTCCGCTGTTTACCATTCTTACCATATCGATATTTGGAACAACGGATGTAATCAGTTCCGCCATAATGACTTCTTTTTCAGTCGGAGCACCAAAACTTAGGCCTCCTTTGACCGCTTTTGATACTTCTTTTTCAATCAAAGGGTAATTGTGTCCTAAAATCATCGGCCCCCACGAACAGACATAGTCAATATATTCATTGTCGTCTACGTCATAAATTTTTGAGCCGTCGGCACGCTTAATAAAGATTGGTTCTGTGCCTACTGCCTTAAAAGACCGAACAGGGCTATTAACGCCGCCGGGCATGACTTTTTTCGCTCTTTCAAACAATTCGCTCATCAGCCTATATCTCCTTTCCGGATTGCCTGTGACAATTGTTTTGAATAATACGAAATCAGCATATCAGCACCTGCCCTGAAAATGCTTACGGCACTTTCGCACATAGCAGAATACTCGTCAATATACCCCATTTTGGCAGCGGCTTTGATCATTGCATATTCCCCGCTTACGCTATATGCACAAATCGGGTAGTTTGTTTCCCTCTTAAGCTCTTTTACAATGTCAAGATACGCTAAAGCCGGCTTGACCATTAAGATGTCTGCGCCTTCTTCGATGTCAAGCATTGCTTCCTTAACTGCCTCTCTCGCATTATGATAATCCATTTGGTACGTTTTTCTGTCTCCGAAAGCAGGAGCCGATTTTGCAACCTCACGGAACGGCCCGTAAAAAGACGAAGAATATTTCGCAGTGTAGGATAAAATCGGCTTATCATAAAAACCGTTTTCATCAAGCGTTTTTCTGATAGCAGAAACCCTGCCGTCCATCATATCCGACGGCGCTACCATGTCCGCTCCCGCCTCTATGTGGGACAATGCAATTTGGGACAAATATTTAAGCGTTTCGTCATTTATGACCTTGCCGTCTTTATTGATGATTCCGCAGTGGCCGTGAGACGTATATTCGCACATGCACACATCGGTTATGACGTTCATTTCCGGAAACCGGGATTTTATTTCTTTGATTGCGTTTTGAACTACGCCATTTTCATCAAAACCCCCGCTTCCGATCTCGTCCTTACAGTTTGGAAGTCCAAATAACAAAACCGATTTTATGTTATTTTCTAAAGCTTGTTCAACCTCATAAGAAACGCTGTCGGGGCTTGTATAGAAATGCCCTTCCAGTGCCGCTATTTCCTCTCTTATATTTTTCCCCTCTTTAATAAACAAGGGCAATATCAAAGATTTTTCGGAAATCCTGGTTTCTCTTACAAGATCCCTGATCACCTTATCGGTTCTGAGCCTTCTAGGCCTTATTTCGTTCATTTTGCACCTCTGCTATTTTCTGTATTAAGCTGTCAATCGTAGCCTCAGCCGCGATATGGTGTTTGATGTTGTATTTTTCAGCTTCTTTTGCTGTCTGACTACCTATACAAATTCCGGTAATTCTATTTATTTCAACGTTATTATCAATTGAATTCATAAAGCCCGTTACGGTAGAAGCGCTTGTAAAAGTGACGTATATCTCTTCCGATTTATTTATAAGTTCAGCAATCATTTCGTTTCTTTCGCTGGCGCAGATCGTATCGTAAATCGCCAGATCGCAAAAATGAATACCTTTTATGTTAAAAAGTTCGTTCATCGCTTCGTTTCCTTTTGCAGAACGCAAAATCAAGATATTGTCTTCGGATGAAACGATTTCGCAAAGCCCCTGCGCAAGATGCTCCACATCAAAAATTTCGGGAACATAATCAGCAATAATACCGTAATCCAAAAGCGATTTTGCGGTTTGACTGCCAATTGCAGCAATCTTCATGTCTGACAGAATACGCAGATCCTTTTTTTGATTTCTTAAATAATCAAAAAAGATTTGAACCCCGTTTTTACTTGTAAACACAAGCCATGTATACGTTTTAATATTCGAAATCTTCGAGTTTAATTGTTCCCGAGCTTCCATTTCTTTGATCTCTATGCAGGGATAATCGATCACTTCGGCACCCAGTTCGCGAAGCTTTTTTGACAATGTACCCCCAGAATCTTTCGGCCTTGTCACAATAATTTTCTCGTGGAAAAGAGGTCTTTTTGAAAACCAGTCGTATTGATCAGATAATTTACATACTTGTCCAACAATAATGATAGAAGGTGATTTGAAATGATTGGCTACTGCCTTATCATATAAGCTTTCTATATCAGCGACCAATTTTCTTTGATTTGGTCTTGACCCGTTTTCGATAATTGCGGCAGGTGTCTTTTTATCCAACCCTTTCGAGATCAGACCGTCGGTAATTTGTTTCAGCGATGCCATGCCCATTAAAAAAACCAGAGTCCCGGTAGTTTTTGCAAGGAAATCAAAGTCTATTTTTAGCGGCTCATTTTCTTTCTGATGCCCCGTTATAATATGAACACTACTTACAAAATCTCTGTGCGTTACCGGAATCCCTGCAAAAGCGGGAACGGATAAAGC
>JANZZB010000102.1 GCA_026419635.1 Clostridiales bacterium
ACCTCAACCGCTTCATCCTGATCATGGGTGACAAAAATGCTTGTAATACCTAGTTTGCTGATGGCTTCCCGCAGCCAAATACGAAGTTCCTTTCGCACTTTTGCATCAATGGCCGCAAAAGGTTCATCTAATAGCAGTAAATGCGGGTTCGGTGCAAGTGCACGTGCAAACGCAACTCGCTGCTTTTGACCTCCTGAAAGCTGGTGTGGAAAACGGTTTTCCAGTCCGTTAAGCCCGATTAGGTGGACAAGCTCACTTACACGCTCTTTAATAAAACGGTTGTCTTTTTTTGCTACTTCAAGCCCAAAGGCGATATTATCAAATACATTCATATACCGAAACAGCGCATAATTTTGAAATACAAAACCAATTCCGCGCTTACTGGCTGGCAGATTGTTTACGCGGACGCCATTGATGATAATATCACCCGAATCCGACTGCTCCAAACCGGATATGATACGCAAAATTGTCGTTTTTCCGCTTCCCGATGGCCCAAGAAGTCCGACCAATTTGCCCTTTTCAATGGAAAAGGAAATATTGTTTAAGGCAGCAAAGCGCCCAAAGTTCTTGTTAATATTTTTCAGTTCAACGTACATTTTCGTTCTCCGCCTTTTTCCCTTTGTACTCAACGATATTTCTTAATATTAGAATAAGGATGGCCAAAACAACCAAAATTGAAGAAACCGCGAAAGCTGCTGTTAAGTGGAATTCGTTAAATAATATCTCAATGTGCAGCGGGAGTGTATTGGTTTTTCCGCGCAAGTGCCCCGACACAACGGATACAGCTCCGAATTCGCCAAGAGCTCTGGCTGTACACAATATAATGCCATATAATAATCCCCACTTAATGTGAGGCAGAGTGATTTTTCTGTAAATATTGAAACCCGTTGCACCCATTAACGCAGCTGCTTCTTCCTCGTCGCTCCCCTGAGCATGCATAAGTGGAATCAGTTCCCTTGAAACAAAAGGAAAGGTTACAAATATGGTTGCCAAAATAATCCCCGGTACAGCAAACACAATCTTAAGATGAAGCGTCTGTAAAATATCGTTAGCCCAGCCGATTCTTCCAAATACCAAAATAAAAACAAGTCCCGCAATAACAGGTGAAATTGCAAATGGAATATCGATCAGTGTGGTTAAAAATTGTTTTCCCCGAAATCTGAACTTGGTAATAGCCCAGGAAGAGAAGAGTCCGAAAAATGTATTTATAACAACGGCTAAAAAAGTAGTCAGCAGTGTAAGATTCAATGCTTTTATGGTGTATTCATCCGTTATGGCTTTTGAAAAGACTTCCCAGCCCTGCTTTAATGCGTAAACCAAAACGGTGAATAACGGAATCACTAACATAATGATGATAAATAACGTACCTAAAACAATTAAGCTTATTTTTGTTGTTTTTGCGTTCATCTTAATCAACTACCCCTTCGCTGCTTTGTTCACTTTGGATTGCAAGATATTGATGGAAAATAAAATCACGAAGGAGAAAATGATCATAACAAGAGCAATTGCGGTTGCACCGCCGTAATCAAATTGCTCTAGCTTGCTCATAATAATCAGCGGTGTGATTTGTGTTTTATAAGGGATATTACCGGCAATAAATACGACACTTCCATATTCGCCGATTCCCCGGGCAAAGGCTAAGCCGAAACCAGTTAATAAAGCCGGTAAGATTTCTGGGAAAACCACTTTAAAAAAGATTTTGGAGCGACTTGCTCCCAGCATCATGGCGGCTTCTTCGTATTGGCTATCCAACTTTTCCAGTACCGGTTGAATAGAACGAACAACAAAAGGAATACCGATAAAAATCAAAGCAATCGTAATGCCGACCGTAGTATAGGAAATTTCTACGCCGATTTTATTAAACAGGCCTCCGATCCAGCCGGTGTCGGAATAAATTGTCGTCAGTGCAATACCGGCAACGGCAGTAGGTAGTGCAAAGGGCAATTCAATAAATCCATCTAAAATTCGCCTGCATGGGAATTGGTATCTCGTCAAAATCCAAGCAAGAATTACGCCAAAAACACAATTTACTATTGCAGCAATCAGCGAACATATGAGACTTACTTTATATGTAGCCACTACTTGAGAATCTGTAACAGAGGCAATGATTTGATTAAAACTTGTTCCCGAAAGAGCTAATAGAATTGAGAGAAGGGGAATCATCACAATTAAGCTCAACATTGAAATTGTAATTCCCATCGAAAGTCCAAAGCCTGGAATTACTTTGTTTTTTTTGCGCTTCAAGCTAAATCTTGTCATTGTGATGATTCCCCTTTAGTTATTACTTTTTCTTATAGATCTGATCAAATATCGCACCGTCTGCGAAGAATTTTTTAGTGGCAGCAGCCCAGCCTCCGAAATCACTATCGATATTCGCAAGTTTAAGATTTAAATCAAATGTACCGGAAAATTCTTTTAATATATCCGGGTTGGAGGGTCTGTAAAAATTCTCGCCAGCCAGTTTCTGTGCCTCGTCGGAATACAGATATTGCAGATACGCTTTAGAAACCTCTTCGGTACCTCTCTTTTTAACAATCGAATCCACAACTGCTACAGACGGCTGTGCCAAAATGCTGATGCTGGGTGTGATAATCTCATATTCACCCGGATGCTCTTTGACGGAAAGGAATGCTTCGTTTTCCCAAGCCAAAAGAACATCGCCTTTTTTGTTTTCAACAAAAGTAGTTGTGGAACCACGTGCACCGGTATCCAAAACGGTTACATTGCTATACAAATCCTTCAAGAATTGGGTTGTCTTCGCTTCATCGCCCGCATAATATTCTTTAGCAAAAAGCCCATGCGGCCAGAAAATTCCATCTTGCTCCACCCGATGTTTTGGGATTCGGAGTGATGACTTCAACGCCTTTTTTGACAATATCGTTCCAATCTTTTATTGCTTTCGGGTTTCCCTTACGTACTAAAAATACAATGGTTGAGGTATAGGGTGCGCTGTTCTTGTCAAATTCATTGATCCAGCCTGGTTCAATTAAACCGCCTTTTTCAAGTTCTGCAACATCTTGTTCCAAAGCTAGCGTTACAACATCTGCCTCATTTCCTTCTAATACAGAACGAGCCTGCTTGCCGGACCCGCCATGAGACTGTACGATTGTTACGTCCTGCCCGGTTTTGTCTTTCCAATATTTTTGGAAAATTTTATTATAAGCCTCGTATAACTCTCTTGTTGGGTCATAGGAGACATTTGTAATCTCTACAGGGGGTTTTACATCGGTACCCTTCGTATTCTGGTTGTCGGTATTTATTTTTTTGCTGCATCCTGCAAACGACGTAATAACGGTCAGGGTAGCCAAGCTTAATAACGTTAATCTTTTAAATAAATGAACGGTTCTATGTTTCATAAATAGATCTTTCCTTTACTCTTTATTGTAATTTTTATCAAGTTCCGTTTTTTCATAACATCGACATCGGTAAACAAAATAATCTCGCTGCCAAAAGCTGCACATACGCAATACGTCCCTTCAAATAAATTAGATGTCTTAGTCAGTTTTGATTCCGTAATTCGTACTAAACCTATATATTTACTAAGATTAGGTTTGATGATAGCACAGACGAAAACGAAAGTCAATTTATTTTCAGGCAAACGTTTTCAATAGAACGACCCAAAAGATTTCATTTCAGCTTTGCGGTACTCTCACGAATGAGTAGTTTATGAGGAAGATAAATTTTCATTGGAAGTAGATGCACCTTATTAATACGGTCAATCAAAGTGCGCACTGCCATCTTGCCCATTTCTATTTTCGGAATGCTGACGGTGGTCAACATGGGTGATACATATTGTGCCAGTTCAATATCATCAATGCTTATAACAGATAGCTGCTCCGGAATTTTTATTCCGGCTTCTGTAAAACGCTTGATTGCGGCAATTGCCGTAACATCAGTCGCACAAAACACAGCCGTTGGCAATGGGCTAGCTGATTGCAGCAAATAGCCAACTCCGGAATACCCACCAGAGCAATCTTGTTGGCAAGAAGCAATTAATTCGCTGCCACTTTCCAGGTTATGCTCCTGAACTGTATCAATATAAGCCTTAAATCGCACTTCATTTGCGGTTTCTCCGATATACCCAATGCGTTTATGGCCATTGGTAATTAAGTAATTCAAAGCGGTCTTTGTAGCTTCGTAACCGTCACATATTACCTGATCCCAATCGGCATCTATTAAATTTCGCCCGACATATACAATATTTTTATAATACTTATCTAAGAATTTTCGAGTATTGTTATCAAAGCGACCTAAAACAATGGCACCATCTGTTTTAGCAGTTTGGATCTTATGAAGAAGCGCATTATTCTCTATATCAAAAATGGAATAAGAAGTGGAAACGACATAGCCCAAGCTGAGTGCCTGTTGTTCAATGGCTCGTGCGACTTGGGCAAAAAAAGGATTATCATTTGGGTTTTTTGTTCTGCCTAAAATGCAGGTAAGCGTATGTGAATGCTTGTTACTTGATTCACTTTTGGCACATTTCAACTCTCTGGCAGATTGGTTGGGAATATAACCGGTTTCCCTGATAATTTCCCACACCTTACTGCGTATCTCTTTTCGGGCGAAGCTGTCGTCCGGAGAATTAATGATGCGAGAAACGGTTGAAACGGATACCCCGGCACGCGTGGCGATTTCCTTTAATGTCATTTCGCTATCCCTCCTGTGGCAATTATAACATATAATACAAATAGAAATAGTATGTATTAATTTATTATAATAGAAAAATAATAATTTTCAACGAAAAATATGTATAACGTTTGCAAAATTCTTTTTTATCTAACCTTCTACGTTTAAAAAGCGAAGTATTAGGGGTGTTTGGCGCCCAACGCAGAGGAGTTTGATTGGCTATTAGTGCAATCGGATTTGTCAAACGTTTGCGTAAATAACCATGGATTTTTGTAAATTTAACGATTATACTATGAACCAACACCTATAAAAACTAGTTGAATAATATGAATTGGCATGGGAAAGGGTACTATGAAAAAGGTATTAAGGGTAAAAAAAGTCTCTACCGATTTTTTAATTTTGGGTGGTGGCACGGCGGGTTGCTATGCGGCGCTCAGCTTTTGTGAATCCTCTGACCGTTCTGTCCTTATTGTTGAAAAGGCAAATATTTGCCGCAGCGGCTGTCTGGCAGCCGGAGTCAATGCCATTAACGCCTATATTGTTCCGGGCCGTACCCCAATGGATTATGTCGATTACGCCCGTCAGGATGCAGAAGACATTGTCCGGGAGGATTTACTGCTTACAATGGCGGAAGGGCTAAACCGTACGGTGGCTCGAATGGAAGCGATGGGATTGGTCATTCTCAAGGATGAGCAGGGTAAATATATGACCCGAGGCAACCGCAATATCAAAATCAATGGAGAAAATATAAAGCCTATTTTAGCCGAAGCTGTGCAAAAAGAGCAGCAGATTAAAGTGCTAAGTCATGTCAACGTAATAGATTATTTTGTTAAGGATAACGGCATTTTAGGTGTTTATGCCATTAGCGTAACAGAACCTACACTATATGTTATCTCGGCAAAAGCAGTGCTTTGCGCAACTGGCGGAGCTGCGGGCTTATATCGGCCAAATCATCCGGGCTTTTCCAGACACAAAATGTGGTATCCGCCATTTAATACCGGTGCAGGCTACGCAATGGGAATACGTGCGGGCGCAGAGATGACAACTTTTGAAATGAGATTTATCGCGCTTAGGTGCAAAGATACGATCGCACCGACCGGAACACTGGCACAGGGCGTTGGCGCAAAGCAGATCAACGCGCTTGGAGAAGTTTATGAACATAAATACGGAATGTCCACCTCTCAGCGG
>JANZZB010000103.1 GCA_026419635.1 Clostridiales bacterium
CTCCAAGATCGTACGGTTTTTTATGATCCTTAATATAGGTCAGCTCCAGTGTAAAAAAGGTACTGCCGTCCCCCAAAAAGACATACACTCTGTCTGTATATTCGCTTCGGCGTACTTCTTTGAGGCCCAGCGCTTTTTCATAAAAATCCATGCTTCGTTTTAAGTCCAGAACGTTAAAGTTGAAGTGGTTAAATTGAAAAGACATAAGAACTCTTCTTTCTTTTGATTCATTTTTAATTTGGGGTGAATTATTTGGAGTATTTTGCTTACTCGGATACAGATCTTATTAAACTGAAGGAAAAGGATTCGAAACTAGGAAAACTGATCGATAAAATTCCAAAACCCGAAAGAGAAATAAATGCGGATCCGTTTAGGTCTCTTGTTAACAGCATTATCAGTCAACAAATCTCCGGAGCAGCGGCAGCGTCCATATCTGACCGCCTGAGCGCGACGTGCTTTCCTATGCTTTCTCCTGAAATGATACTTGGAAAATCAGATGAAGAAATCATTTCCTGTGGACTGGGCAAGAAAAAAACGGCTTACATAAAAAGTATTGCATGTGCAGCGAAGTCTGGCGAAATAGAAATAAACCGACTGAAATTACTAAGCGATGAAGAAATAATAAAAACGCTGACGAAACTACCGGGAGTGGGCGAATGGACGGCTCAGATGTTTTTGATTTTTTGCCTCAACCGGCAAAACGTGCTGAGTTATAAAGATTTCGGAATTCGCAGGGGCATCATGAAGTTGTATGGATTAACGGAATTGACGAAAGAATATTTTGAAGAAATACGCACGAGGTATTCTCCTTACTGTACTCTGGCGTCTTTTTATCTTTGGGAAATCGCGAAATTAGACGTAAATATTATAACAATCTGTTAAATGTATGTACAATAGAGAATTTATAATTTTATTTGTATGAAATAAAAAAATATATAAAATAATTGTAAAATAACTATTCCGCTTGGAAAAGAGGCTTCATCTTACGTATGCTTAATAATAGTATAATAAAAAAAATAAATAAATTTGTCGGCAATGCGGGAGTCAATATTCTTTACGCTGCTGTCTTTTTTTTCGTTGGCTTGATGCTCATTCATGTAGTCAATAAAATGTTTAGAAAAGGGATCTTAAAAGCAAAAATAGACCCGATGCTGCATATTTTCGTTTTATCAGTGATAAGAATTACCCTGATTTTGCTCCTTGCAATTTCATGTGCCGGAATGATCGGTTTAAATGTTACCTCGTTTATTACGGCACTGGGCGCTGCAGGGCTTGCGGTAGGGCTCGCCCTTCAGGGCTCCCTTACAAATCTTGCGGGAGGGGTATTTATTATCCTTACTAAACCGTTTGGCATACATGATTATGTGGAAATTGGCGGGGAGCCGGGAAACGTTGAACAAATTGGGCTTGCATATACCACGCTTTTAACGCCGGATAATCGAAGGGTCTTTATTCCGAATGCCGATGTTGCAAAAGCAAAAATTATTAATTACTCGGCCAATTCCCTGCGGCGTCTGGACCTTATATTTTCAATCGGAAACGAAGAAGACTTTGAAAATGCGAAACGGGTTATATGTGACGTTGTCGAAAAAAATGTACTTGCATTGAAAGAGCCGAAACCAATTATCCGATGCAGCGGATTTTCTGACAATACGATTCAAATTGCTTGCAGAGTTTGGGTTTCGACCGATCATTACTTGGATCTGAGTTTTGACTTATATGAACAAGTAAAAACAGCGTTTGATCGGGAGGGAATACGTTTGCCGCGGCAACAACTTGATATTCGGATAGAAAAAGAATAATAAAATCCGCGGGATTTTTCCCGCGGATTTTCATTTTCAAACTTATAGTTAAATGAGTTTTTAAGAGTTTTAGGAATTCTTCTCTTTCATTTCATCGAGAATCTTCTTTGCCGTTTTTGGCGGGTTTTCTTTAACCACCCGGCGGACAACATCATATCCGAGTTCTGGAACATAAGATGCGGCAAAAGCAAATGATTCGTCTAAGTTTGATAGACATTTTTCATGATTTGCTTTTAATGTTTCAATACATTTTGTGTGAAACAGAAAGACTGCCTTTTTTAAGATTTGCAGACTTTCCAGCAGACAGTCAGCTATTAAAGGCAGAAACGCGTTCAACTCGAATTCACCGTGTCCGGCGGCAAGTGTGATGGCCGTATCGTTGGCAATAACCCGTATGGAACACTGCATGACCATTTCCGGGATAACCGGATTGACTTTGCCGGGCATGATTGAGCTGCCTTGCTGCATAGCTGCGAGTTTGATTTCGCCAAATCCGCCATATGGTCCGGAATTCATGAGCCGCAGATCGCCCGATATTTTCATCAGATTGACAGCCAAAGCTTTGAGAAGTCCGGATACTTCAACAAATACATCGTTATTCTGCGTTATATCCATCGGGTATTCGGAAACCGCAAGCCCCATCCCGGTTATCTTTCGCAGTTCTTCAATTACGCCGAAACGATATTTCTTTGATGCGTTACCAGAAAGGCCCACCGCAGTACCGCCTATATTGACCTGACGCAGCCGTTCTTCGACTTTATAGATTCGCCAACGATCACGGGCTATGCACTGTGCATACGCACCAAACTCTTCGCCGAGGGTAATCGGCACAGCATCCATCAGTTCGGTTCTTCCAAGCTTTCGAATGTCTTTAAACTCATTTTCTTTGTTTTGCAATGACTGCTGCAAAGCGGCGCATTCATCGCTTAATAAGCGCAGTTGTTCAATTGCGGCAATGCGTAGTGCTGTAGGATAAACATCATTAGTGGATTGACCCCTGTTTACATCGTCAAGAGGGTGAATATCATCATACTCACCATGTTTTTTGCTAAGCTCATAAAGTGCCAGATTAGCAATTACTTCGTTTGCGTTCATGTTTGCGGACGTTCCCGCACCGCCCTGCAGCGCTTCGGTAATGAAGCTGTCTTCATATCCGCCGCCGAGGATTTTGTCACAGGCGGAAATGACAGCGTCGTAAATACCATCCTCTCTGATTCCAAGCTTTTTGTAAGTTACTGCTGCTGCCTTTTTAACTTTGACAATTGCGTAAATCAGATGGATATTTACTTTCTTATTTTCGAGTGCAAAGTTTTCCTCAGCACGTGCCGTATTGATACCGTACAATGTGTTGTCAGGTAATTCTATTTCGCCTAACAGGTCTTTTTCAATACGCATAATTAGTCCTCGATTTCATTTAATAAATGAGGAAATATTTCAAGACTTCTTTTCAGAATCCCTTGCATGTAAGCAATCGTAATACCGTAGTTTGTAATGGGTACATTTTGATCTTTAGCGCATTTCATGCGATATTTTACTTCACGTTCATTAAGCATACAGCCGCCGCAATGGATAATAAGAGCATATGGGGATAAGTCGTCCGGGAATTCCGTTCCAGATGTGGTTTTAATGTTTATTTGTTTTCCGGTATAATTTTTCAGCCATCTCGGAATTTTGACACTGCCAATATCGTCGCATTGGCGATGATGTGTGCAGCCTTCAGCAATCAGTACCGTGTCGCCATCCTTGAGGTGCTCAATTGCCGCGACTCCTTTAATTGCGGTTTCAAGCAGCCCTTTATACCGCGCCATAAGAATGGAAAAAGAGGTAAGAGGAATGTCTACCGGTGTATCGGCAGATACTTTGGCAAAAACCTGGCTGTCCGTAATGACGAGTGATGGCTTTTTGCCCAGATTATCAAGCGTCTCCCGCAGTTCGAATTCTTTAACAACAATGGCAGTTGCATCCGTTTCGAGAATATCACGGATTGTCTGCTGCTGCGGCAGTATCAGCCTACCTTTTGGAGCGGCTTTATCAATCGGCGTAACAAGCACTACAAAATCGGATGGATGAATCAGATCACCGACTATTTGTAGTTTCATATCATCGGTGGTTGCTTGTTTGGATATCATTTCTTTCAGCTCGGTAATGCCTTCTTTATTTACCGCACTGACATAGATTTCGTTCTCCTTCGGCATTTCGTGAGCCTGCAGCAAATCCGTTTTATTAAAAACGACAATATAATTGATTTGCTTTTCCTGAAATAATTTCAGCAGATCGCGGTCGTAATCAGAGAGCCCTTCAGAAGCATCAACGACCAAAACGGCGATATCCGTTTTGTTTAATACCTGTTTTGTCTTTCTGATACGTAATTCTCCCAAGGTTCCTTCGTCATCAAAACCCGGAGTATCAATAATCATGACGGGTCCTAATGGGAGTAGTTCCATTGATTTATAAACCGGATCGGTCGTTGTACCTTTTATATCGGATACAACAGCTAAATCCTGTCCGGTTACTGCGTTGACAATGCTGGATTTTCCTGCGTTTCTCCTGCCAAAAAAGCCTATATGTACTCTGTTTGCAGAGGGTGTGTCATTTAGTCCCATTTTTCACTATTCCTTTCTCTTCAAAAAGCACAAACAACCAGAAAAGAAGTTGTTATAATGTGCTAAGCCTTGCTTTCTCATTCTGTTGTCACGATGTTTGAATAAGCTGTTTTAGTACTAATGCCCTGCAATTTTCCTATTTTACCGGAAAGTGCGCTGATGACATCCTGCGGAGCATCTACGGCAATGCTGATAATATTGATATGTTTTGTGCGGTACGGAATACCCATGCGGCCAATAATATATTTTCCGTACTCATGCAGGATGTTATTTAATATTTCTACCGACTTTTCGTCTTGAACAATGATTCCGATAATAGCGACTCTTGTTTCCATACACATTTCCTCAAAATATAAAAATACTGCATCCCGGAAGATGCAGTTATACAAACACAACATTCGTATTGGTATATTTCTGTATCTTCCATCTCAAAAACGTTTCGATGTCAGATTATAAAAATATTATTACTTAATGTCTAATTATTGTCAAGTTGTTGAAAGCTCTTTGGTTCCAAATTTTTATAGAAGTTTTTTTAATCTTTCCAATTGGTTTCGCCGAATCGATTTAAAAAAGCTTTAATACGTTCATTTTCAGGAGAGATAAGGATTTTCTCCGGAGTACCTTCGTCGAGAATCTGGCCTTGGTCCATAAAGATAACCCGATCTGCAACATCCCGTGCGAAGGCCATTTCATGGGTTACTACCATCATCGTCATTTTTTCTTTCGCAAGGTCCCGGATAACTTTCAATATTTCACCGGTCAGTTCCGGATCAAGAGCGGAGGTCGGCTCGTCGAAAAACAAAACTTTCGGGGAAAGAGCCAAAGCGCGGGCAATAGAAACACGCTGCTGCTGACCGCCAGATAGCTGGTAGGGGTAAGCATCCGCTTTGTCGGACAGGTTCATTTTGGACAGTAAATCCCGAGCGATATCTTCTGCTTCCTTAACCGGCATTTTTAATACATGGACAGGTGCTTCTGTAATATTTCTAAGGACTGAGAAGTGGGGAAACAGATGAAAATTCTGAAAAACGAGTCCGGTCATAAGCTGGATATTGTGGAGCTCCTGCGCTGATGAATATACACATTGCCCGTCTTTCATCGTAACCATTGTATTTCCGCAGACTTCGATGTTGCCCGAATCAACTTTTTCAAGCTGTGTAAGACATCTAAGCAGGGTCGATTTACCCGATCCCGAAGGACCGATTACAGCGAGAACTTCTCCTTCGATGACATCAATAGAAATATCTTTTAAGACGGTAAGTTCTCCAAAGTTTTTTAATATATGACTTGCATGAATA
>JANZZB010000009.1:0-10842 GCA_026419635.1 Clostridiales bacterium
TATCCATACTCCGGGCCATACAGAAGGTTCATCCGTTATTATGATTGGGGATATTCTTTTTACGGGAGATACGCTGTTTTACAGGGAATGCGGTCGATGTGATCTTGCCGGCGGAGATTATAATGATATGCTTCATTCACTAAAAAAGCTTGCTCTTTTACAGGGAGACTACGAAGTTTATCCCGGACATGATAAAAAAAGTACGCTTGAAAGCGAGCGGTTAAATAACCCATATATTCGGGAAGCGATGAACTGAAATTGAACATTAAAAAAACTATACGGGGTATTTCTTAACCATTTCCATGAACAGGAATAAAATAAGATTACAGTTATAATAATTTAAGAAGATCAGTCATTGGATAAAAGTTTAATCTTAAGATTCGGTGCGTTGATGCTTGATGCAGACAATGGCAACATAAGCACAATATACATTGGAATTTATTTGTGTTTATGGTGAAAGGAATGGCTTCATGAATGAGAATCGTTGACCTTGAAGATATAAACAAACAGGCGAAAAAGGACCCAGGGGATTTTGTAGCCTGTTGCGAAAAAGAATACGCAGAAAAAATAGAAGAGACGGCAAATATTATAGCAAAACGTTCAAAAAAATGTCCGATTGCACTTTTGTCCGGACCATCCGCTTCAGGAAAAACTACAACAGCAAAACGGATACAAATAAGACTTGAGGAAAGTGGAATTCATTCGCATATTATTTCGATGGATGACTATTTTTCGACGAGAGCATTTGGTAACACACCCCTTGATGAAAACGGGAAAGAAGACTTGGAATCCCCATTATGTCTGGATATTGCGTTACTCAATAAACATCTTGCGGCTTTATCTGAGGGACAGGAAATTCAGGTTCCGAAATTTGATTTTAAATCGCAGTCGAGAATGGATATAACGGAGTCGTTAAAGCTGCAAAAAGATGAGATCGCGGTAATTGAAGGAATTCATGCGCTCAATGATGCAATTACCGGTTCCATCGGTGAAAAAACGACCAAAATCTACATTAGTGCTCGAACTCGTATCGGGAAAAGCGGCAAAGTAATAGTCCGTCCCGAGTGGATCAGATTAATGCGGCGAATTGTTCGCGATAACAATTTTCGAGGTGCGTCTGCTGAGAAAACGCTTGCTTTATGGAAAAATATCAGACGCGGCGAAACTTTGTATATCATGCCGTATAAAAATTCTGCCGATATTCAGTTTGATACTTTTCTTGATTATGAATCCTGTGTGCTTGCTCCGGTTTCGTCCAATGAATTGAAACAAGTGCATGGTGAATTGCTAAAAGAGTCGAAAGCAGAAGGACTGATGAACGTTGTTGACTTGTTTACGCAAATTCGACAAGACTTTATCCCGTCTGATTCACTTCTCCGTGAATTTGTCGGTGGAAGCAGTATTCACTATTGACCATAGAGATATGCGGATGTAAAATAAGAGTCGTATTGAATGAAGAAAAGTTTTTTGCATAGAATAAAATCTGAGATATTCGGAAGGAGCTTTGTAATGGAACAGAAAGTGAAAGAGGTTCTGGAAAAGGTCAAAGTCACAGCATCAATAGCAGCAGGTGCCGCCGGCAAAGCAGCCGAAGCAGCAGGTAGAAAAGCAGGAGAAGTTGTAGAAATCACAAAACTAAATCTCCAGATTTTTGATTTAAATACGGAGATAGAGGTTCTTTACAAAGAAATTGGAAAGTTGGTTTATAATACACACATAGGAGAAGAGGTTCTGGCCGAAGAGCTTGATGAAAAGTTGGCGCTATTGGATGAAAAACGTGCAATGATTGCATCCATTAAAGAAAAAGTGGCCGAACGAAAAACCGTAAATAAATGTCCGAATTGCGGCAAAGACTGCGATAAAGACGATTCTTTTTGCAGAACGTGCGGTGCCCAGCTTTAATTAAAAAGTGTATCACAAGGGGGGGTATGCGCTATTTACGGCGGATATCCCCTTGCTTATGCTGTAAACAAGAAGCAATAAGGTGAGGGGAATCAAACCCGATCCGGTTTTTTGCTCGCCGGTTGCACCCCAGGCTGCGTTATCCTCCTTGCTTTACGGCAGTAAAGCTGCGTCGTCTGCCTTGCCTGGAGAGCAGCCAATGGCAAAAAACTCTACGACCTCAGCTGCGGAGAAATTTGCGATTTACGCGGCAGGGGACGACGGCATACTCGCGTATGCCTAGGACGACAACAAAGTAAAGCGCTAAGGCTAAGACGAGTCGGGCTCGTCTCCCCTCACCTTAAGTACATATCGCAACCATCCGGCCAATATATTTAAAGGAAAACTAGTTGTCTATGAAGGATGTGTTATATTGCAATCAACTGCAAAACAAAATTTTTTGCATGGAGCTTTTGTGCTTATTGTTGCAAATGCGGTTGTAAAAATTATCAGCGCAATATTTAAGATACCTTTGACCAATCTTTTCGGTAAAGAGGGCATGGGTATCTTTAATGTGGCGTTCAATATCTATACTGCTCTTTTTGTTATCTCGACAGCAGGACTTCCGGTAGCTGTATCTAAAATGGTTGCCGAAGCGAATGCACTTGGCAGGGTAAACGAAGTTAGAAAAATTTTGCGTGTCGCTTTCTCGTCTTTTTCCATTTTCGGGGGCATTGCATCGCTGACGCTTTTGTTTGGCGCCAGGGTATTTACGAATGTTGTCGGAAACTCACTAGCGTATTATGCAGTGGTTGCTATTTCTCCGGCGCTTTTCTTTACAACAATTTCTGCTATAATACGGGGATATTATCAAGGTCACTCTAATATGGTGCCTACAGCAGTTTCTCAGGTTATTGAGGCACTTTTTAATCCGATTGTAGGGTTTACACTAGCATATTTTCTGTTAAAAAACGGCTTTTCAATGTCGATTGCCGCGGCAGGCGGGATTACTGGTGTAACTGTTGGTACAGCTTTTGGATCTTTATATTTATTAACAAAACGAGGGAGAGAAAAAAGAACAATACCGTTTAAGGCACATAGCCTTGAAGTCAGAAGCAGCAGTGCAATATTAAAAAAATTATGGCTGGTTGCAATTCCTGTAACCGTAGGTGCATCTGTTTTAAGTCTTACGAATTTAATTGATATGGCTGTTGTTATGAATCGGCTGCAGGATATCGGATACTCGGAGGCCGCATCAAACGCGCTTTATGGAGCTTACGGAATGGCAGTTACGCTTTTTAATGTACCGCAGACATTGGTAACGGCAATAGCTATTAGTGTCATACCGGCAATTACAACGGCCTTTACCCACCGCGATTACTTAAGTGCAGGAAGGACAATGGAATCTACCGTCCGTATTACAGCTATTCTTGCATTTCCGTCCGCAGCCGGGCTTTCGCTTCTTTCCGGACCTATTATGAACCTTCTTTACTTTAATAAGCCTGAAGATGCGGCTATTGCAGCACCGCTTCTGTCCACATTGGCGATCGCCATCATTTTTGTTTCTATGGTTTCGATATCAAACGCCATGTTGCAATCGATGGGGCTTGTCAATGTTCCGGTTGTTACGATGCTGATTGGAGGAGTCGTAAAATTAGTTACAAATTATACTCTTGTAGGTACACACAGCATTAATATTAATGGAGCACCGATCGGAACAACAATTTGTTATGCTGTAATCGCAATAATAAATTTTATTGTGATAACCAGATCTTGCAAAACCGCTCCGAATGTGTTGCGAGTGATCATTAAGCCTGCTTTGTCGACCATAGGAATGGGTATTATTATCACTGCGCTTAATCCGATTTTAGTTCCTTATCTAGGCAGCAAAATTTCTGTTCTTTTAACGATTGGTGCAGGCGCATTTTGTTATTTTGTTTTATTGTTGCTGGTACGCGGGTTAACAAAGGCGGACGTAATGTTGCTGCCAAAGGGTGAAAAGATCACAAAAGCATTGAAATTACGATAAAATTTAACATTCTTACTTGCATATTGGAGGGAAATATGATAGATTCTTGGAAGAAAGAACATTATGATTTCTATGATTTAGTCAAGGTTTTAGAACTCTTGCGGTCAGAAAACGGTTGCCCATGGGATAAAGAGCAAACCCATGAAAGCATTCGCCGGAATTTTATCGAAGAGGTCTATGAAGCCATTGAGGCAATTGATGAAAAAAATACGAGCCTGCTATGTGAAGAACTTGGGGACGTTTTATTGCAGGTGGTTTTTCATACGGAAATCGAAAAAGAAAACGGACGTTTCGATATCAACGATGTTACAGACGGTATCTGTAAAAAACTTATATTACGGCATCCCCATATTTTCGGAGATATAAATGTTAAAGATACCGATGAGGTTCTGAAAAATTGGGATGAAATTAAGAAAAAAGAAAAAGGCCATAAATCGTATTCTGATACCCTTGAATCTGTATCTAAAAGCCTACCTGCGTTGATTCGCGCAGAAAAAATACAGCATAAAGCAGCTAAGTCTGGATTTGACTGGCCTGAAATTAATGGTGCATTCGCTAAACTTTTCGAAGAAATATCCGAATTAAAACAAGAGATCACTTTGAGCGGCAATATTTTGGACGAGCTTGGCGATGTATTATTTTCCGTCGTTAATATTGCTAGGTTTTTAAAGGTAGATCCAGAAGAAGCTTTAACCCGCACTTGCGAAAAGTTTATAAAACGGTTCCGTTATATTGAGGAATGTGCCGGAAGAAGCGGAAAAAAATTCGATGAATTATCTCTCGAAGAAATGGACAAGCTTTGGAACGAAATGAAAGATATTGAAACCGGCGGAGTTGAACGTCCGGGTTTTAATAATTAAATTGAGGAGGATTATCGTTTATGAACAAAACTGAACTCATAGCACAAATAGCTGAAAAATCAGGACTTTCAAAAAAAGATTCGGAAAAAGCATTAAACGCAACTTTTGACGCAATTACGGGTGCTCTGAAAGACGGAGACAAGGTCCAGCTGATCGGTTTTGGTTCCTTTGAAGTAAAATCTAGAGCTGCACGTATCGGCAGAAACCCCAAAACAAAAGAAACAATGCAGATCCCTGCTTCCAAAAGCCCTGTTTTTAAGGCTGGTAAAGCTTTAAAAGATGAGGTTGCAAAGTAAATTGACAATATAAAAAGGGCTTTGGCGAAATTTGCCAAAGCTTTTTTGTTATCTTTTTTTATGGAGTATTTTATGAGACTTGATAAATATTTAAAGGTCTCCAGATTAATTAAACGTCGAACTGTTGCCGCAGAGGCTTGCGAAGGCACGCGTGTCAGCGTGAATGGTAAGCCCCAGAAGCCTTCTTATCAGGTAAAGGTCGGTGACATTATAGAAATTCGTTTCGGGGAAAAAAAGGTTAAAATTGAGGTTCTTGCAGTTACTGAACATGCAAGCCGCGATACTTCTTCTACATTATATCGTGAAATCGTATAATGTTTTAAGTAGTCCATCTCTAAAAATTTAGATAACCTGAAGCGTTTTTAATCTACTATTTTATAATCTGCAAGGACTAGACTTTATATAATAAATAATGAAGGTAGACACATTATTTTCACTGAGCTGGGTACGCTAGATTTCAAGTGGAAATTTCTTAAGAAACAGGAATAATTGTAATGAAATATCCTTTTTGGCAATATACTTGTACAAAGCCGATGGGAGGAATTTCAATGTACAATGATGAAAGAGAAACAGGGAAAAAATATGACCCGGTCCATAGTGTGGTCATTGATGCACGCAACCGTATTAATATTTCCGGAGTCCAAGAAGTGGAGAGCTTTGATGAAAATAACGTAATTGTTTTTACTTCAGCCGGAATGCTTACCATTTCTGGGGAAAACCTTCATGTTGATAAGCTGAATATTGAAAACGGCGAATTGGATGTTGAGGGAAGGGTCGATGCACTCGAATACAGTGACGACTCGCCCAATAGAGGATCATTCTGGTCACGCGTTTTCGGCTGAGGCATATAATATGGAGATATCAATCGCTGCCCAAACTGTTGTTTTTTTTAAAGCTATTTTACTGGGCGCCATTTTATCTGTTCTATATGACTTTTTTCGCTTAATTCGTTTACTGACAAAGGCCAAACGAAAAAAAACGGCAGTCTATGACTCAATCTTTTGTCTTCTTTCGCTTATTGCGTTGTTTTACTTTATCGTTTTTACAGCAAGAGGCGAAGCTAGGATTTATATTGCAATAGGTGCTTTTTTTGGCTCAAGCTTGTATTTTATGACTTTAAGTAAACTAGTTCTTCGTTTTGGATTTGGAGTTTCTAAAGTCGTCAGGAAAATTATAAGTCCATTTAACAAATTGTTAAAGAAAGTAACAAATAAAGTGCATCAACATATGCCGAAGAGGAGTATCGAAATAAAATCTTTTGTAAAATTAAAAAAATACTTTGATTTTATAAAAAAATAGCTTAAAATAATAAGGAGCAATTAGTTTTCCGGGAAGAAGGTCTTCGGAAGTGAAAAAAAACAGGAGATTGGGTATTTTCACAAAGATATTCTTATGCGGATTTGCAGTTTACGCTGCAATAACCCTTATTTCTTTGCAGTTGCAAATTAATGATCATAAAAGTGAGATTAAAAGTCTTTCAAATGATCTTGCGAAACAAAAAATAGCCAATACCGAATTGCAGGAAGTATTAGATAACGGCTTAAATGATGAATACGTCGCCCGTGAGGCCCGGGATAAACTGGGATACGCCTCCCCTGGTGAACGAATTTTTGTAGATACTTCAAGTAAGTGAATAATATAAAGGAGGACTACGCTTAGTTTATGGAGCTGGCGGTAGGTACAGTTTTAGAGGGTAAGGTTACGGGGATCACTAAATTTGGCGCATTTGTTACTTTGCCGGAGGGAAAGTCCGGTATGGTGCATATTTCCGAAGTTGCAAACACATATGTAAACGACATTAAAGATCATCTTACGGAAGGCCAGGAAGTAAAAGTAAAAGTTATCAGTATTGATGAGATGGGGAGAATTGGCCTTTCAATAAAAAAAGCATTACCCCCTCCTCCACGCAAGCCAATGATGCGCGAAGCATCTTTCGGCGATAAAAAGTCATTCCAACAAAATAAAGCAAACTTAACCTTTGAGGACAAGCTTAAAATGTTTATGCAGGATAGTGAAAGCAAGATGTCCGACTTAAAAGGCCATATAGATAAAAGAAGCGGGTCGAGACGTCCTCGCAGCAAATAAACATATTTATTTTCCATGCGGGGCGCGACAGCGCTCCGCTTTGTGATAATCGGAGTATAGCGGTTACACATAAAAAAAGCGGCGCCCAAGACGGGCGCCAAAACGGGTTGTGGGGATAAAGATATGAACGGTGATGTCAGACATCTGAGTTCATGAGTACATGCTAACATAATTGTAAAAAAATGTAAATAGCTAAAAATGGCGAAAATACAAATGTTTTGTAACAATTATGTAAATGTAATGGTAGGGTAACAATAAGTTATTCATAATAAAGTGACTACGCTTATAAAATTTTTATAAAAACCGAAATTAAAAGGAGTATTACTACGTGGCAGAGAGCACTTATATCATAAACGGAACAGTTCTGACTATGGAAAACCTCGAACTTAATAACGGTTTTGTCAAAATCAAAAATAATAAAATTTCTGCATTAGGCCCAATGACACAACTGCCTGATACAAATGATGCGCAAGTCATTGACGCTTGCGGAGGTTTTATTTTACCGGGTTTGGTTGATGCACATACCCATTTAGGAATCTGGGAGGATTCATTGGGGTTTGAGGGAGACGACGGAAATGAGGATACGGATCCTGCAACGCCCCAGCTTCGTGCAATTGATGCAATTAACCCCTTTGATCGAAGCTTTGAGGAAGCGCTCAATGCCGGCGTGACAAGTGTATTGTCGGGGCCTGGAAGCGCAAATCCTATTGCGGGTCAATTTGCGGCATTCAAAACCTGCGGACGGCGTATCGATGATATGGTTTTAACAGCTCCGATTGCTTTAAAGTTTGCGCTCGGTGAAAATCCGAAGATGGCATATCATGAAAAAAATCAGACACCGGTGACCAGAATGGCAACTGCTGCGATTATTCGGGAAAATTTATTTAAAGCTTTAGAATATGCAAAGGCAAAAGAAAAGGCTGAAAACGACCCGGATTGTGACGCGCCTGATTTTGATATGAAGCTTGAAAGTATACTGCCTCTTCTTTCAGGAGAAATAAAAGCACATTTTCATGCACACCGTGCCGATGATATTTTTACGGCAATTCGTATTTCAAAAGAATTTAAGTTAAAACCCGTTATTATTCACGGAACGGAAGCACATTTAATCGCAGATATTCTAAAAGATGAGAATATACCGATTATTACGGGTCCAAGCCTTTCGTTTCGGGCGAAACCGGAACTTAGAAATATGACTTTTGAAACGCCAGGAATCCTTGCAAAAAACGGTGTGCTTACTGCTATTACAACCGATCATCCTGAAACACCTCTTTCTTATTTAATGTTATGTGCATCTTTGGCTAACCAATCTGGTATGGATGAGCGGGAGGCGTTAAAGGCTATAACAATCAATCCGGCTAAAATTGCCGGCCTTGATCATAGAATCGGATCAATCAAAGAAGGTAAGGATGCAGATATCGTGATATATAAGAAGCATCCGTTTGAACGAAATGCTGACATTACAGCAGTAATAATTAATGGAAAAAGGGTGAGATAATGAGGGAAATCTCTTATGAAACTATTGAAAAAAGCGTGGAAGAACTTTGCATTCGTGCAAACATTTGTCTTCCGGAAGACGTGAAGGCGGCGTTTGATGAGGGACAGAATAATGAAGCTTCCGAAAGTGGCCGAGCGATTTTCAGTCAAATGAAAAATAACTGGAGTCTGGCGGAAAAATGCGGTATTCCCGTCTGTCAGGATACCGGTATGGCCGTTGTTTTTTGTGAACTTGGTCAGGATGTTCATATAACTGGCGGGAACTTTGAAGATGCAGTAAACAGCGGAGTGCGAAACGGCTACTTAAAAGGCTGTCTGAGGCTTTCTGTTGTTTCTGATCCGTTAAGACGAGTCAATACAAACGATAACACTCCTGCCGTGATTCATACACGTATTGTTCCGGGTGATCAAATGAAATTGACGGTTGCTCCAAAGGGATTTGGAAGTGAGAACATGAGTGCGGTTAAAATGTTTACGCCATCTGCCAAAAAAGAAGATATTATAGACTTTATTGTAAAAACGGTCTCGGATGCAGGCTCTAATCCATGTCCTCCGGTAATTGTCGGCGTTGGGTTAGGCGGCACATTTGAACTTTCCACTTATTTGGCGAAAAAGGCTCTTTTAAAACCTCTTGATCAGACAAACGATGATCCGTTTTATCAAGATATGGAAAAAGAAGCATTGCGAAGAATTAACGAACTCGGTATCGGACCACAGGGTCTTGGCGGAACTGTTACTGCGCTGAGTGTGAATATTCTTACGTATGCAACTCATATTGCGGGACTTCCATGCGCCGTAAACATGGGTTGCCATATTACAAGGCATGCTGAAACAATTTTATAAATTTTTATAAATTTTCATAAATTTTCATCGAAATAATGTTATAATACAATTGTAATCAGCGACAACTGAATATCGATATTATTCTGAAGGCAGAGGAGCTGATAGTATGAAGTTCGTATTTACTGACAGAAAAGTAGAGGTATCGGACGAGCTCAAAAGTTATGCACAGAAGAAATTCGAGAAACTGGACCGCTACTTCAACAAGGACGCAACAGCGCATCTTACTTTTAGTGTCCAGCGCGGAAGGCATGTGGTTGAAGCAACCGTAAATCAAGGAGGAATGTTTTTCCGAGCGGTTGAAAATACTGGCGACATGTATGCGTCCATAGACGGAACAGTCGGTATGATTGAACGTCAAATCCGTAAAAACAAAACCCGTCTGGAAAAAAAGCTTCGTGTGGGTGCGTTTGAGCGGGAAGTTCCTGATTTAGGACCTGCTATAGAAGAAATAGGAAAATACAACATTGTTCGCCGCAAAAGATTTGATGTCAAGCCCATGTCAGTTGAGGATGCAATTTTACAAATGGAGTTATTGGGTCATCAATTTTTCTTCTTTAAGAATTACGACAACAATGACAGGTGCGCTGTTGTTTATGTAAGAAATGACGGGGGCTACGGCTTGATAGAAAGTGAATAAATTGTAAGTTTTTAAGCGGCAGGGTTTACCCTGCCGCTTTTTGCTGCCGGAATTTAAATCTGTTTCATAGCCAGAATGGATACCGATAAATTTTATAAAGCAGGATTTCTCCTGCTGCCTGCATTACGGAATGTGAAGGGGATGGGGCGCGGCGGCTTTGTCGCCGCACCCCTATGTAAATATCATATTTAGCATGAACTAGTGTGTGCGGTGCGCGCAATGACCGCTTCCTGAACGTCGTGGTTCAGTTCAATGAAGTAAGCGGAGTAGCCTGCAACGCGTACCATTAGATTTCCGTAGTCCTCCGGGTGCTTCTGGGCTTCGCGCAGCGTTTTCTCGTCGGTGATATTAATCTGGATGTGTTCACCGTCTTTTGCAAAGTAACTCTTGATAATATTGGATAGAATTTCGATACCGCACACGCCTTTGACTACGTTCGGATCAAATTTCAGATTATACAAAGTTCCAGTTCTTGCGTTTCTCTGCTCCAGTTTACACATGGATTTGATGTTGGCTGTTGGGCCGTTCCAGTCACGTCCCGCAACTGGTGAACCGTTATCTGCGAGTGGTGTGAACGCCAGCCTTCCGCAGGGGGATGCTCCGGAGAATTTGCCAAGATAAACGTTATTGGATGAGGACAAAAACGCAAATTCGTAGTCGCCGCCGCGGTTGTCTTTATAGCGATCAAGCTCCTTTCGGTAAACTGCGCCGATG
>JANZZB010000009.1:10852-16816 GCA_026419635.1 Clostridiales bacterium
GAGATGTGTATAAGAGACAGAAAATAAAAAGATATGTTGAAATAAAGGATCAAAAGGTGTTAACATGATCTGCCTATTTATGGTTTTAGTGCCGAATGAAGCTTAGGCTTGTTTATTCTTTTTAAGAATTTCATTTAATTTTGAAAGAGATAAAAACTGATCCTCATACACCGCTTTCTGGATAGCTGCGAAGGAATCGGCTACGTTTGCGGTGCCGGTAATGAATACACCGGAGTAGCTATATTTTGCGCCATGCTGCTGCGCCGCACTGCCTTTTTTGATGCAGTCACCAATAAAGGAGGAGTTATACGCTACACACATACGAACAGAATGAAATGCTCCGACAATGTTAAATCCGCGGGTCAGAACCTCTGTAAAATGAGCAAGTTGTTCATTAAAAGCGTCAACCACGTCCTGTACGCAGATGAACTGCGCAGGGTCGCCACTTCTGACTCCTGTATCAAATCCGGAAATCGGGTCAACGCCGTTATTTAGGGCCAGCTCCAGAAGTTTGAGGCCGTTTAAGTATCCTGCGCTGGGGCGTCCGTTCGAATTGCCGTCGGAATATACTTCGGTGCATCCTTCAATGGAGTATTCCCGCGCTTCATTAAGCGTTGCACCCTTTTGCAAAACCAGGTCGGTAATCAGCTCGGCGTTGTAATAAGCCGGCATGGCAAGCGCCCTCTGCGTCATGCCGACCGCCTTTCTCATCAATGCTTCCGGTGTATCTTTATGCAGCTGCAGGGCAATTGACGGTTGGGTCAGCTGTATATCCTCGGCGGCATCAAGCACGGCGAAGGTGAGGTCGTTTGTGATATCTTTCAGGTCCTTGTCATAGCCTCCGATCATCAGATTCTGCCACATTGGATAGCCGGCGAAGGACTGAGAATCCTGTTTATTGCGTAGCTTAATCACTTCGCTGAACTTGATGAAGAGTAGCTCTAACAGTTCGACCGCTTCCTCCCGGGTTATAATGCCTTCTCTGATATCTTTATCATACAAAGGATATAAATACTGGTCAAAGCGCGCTACGCTGTTTCCGTGGCTGTTATCTTCAATGTGCTCGAGCAAATGGATAAACCAGACAAACTGCAGTCCCTCGTAAAACGTCTGCGGCGGGTTTTCCGGAACATTGCGGCAGTTGACGGTAATGTTTGATAGTTCCGCTTTACGAATAGGGTCTGCTTCCTTTTCGGCCATGCTTGCAGCATAATCCGCAAAACGATTCGCATAACGGATGACCGCGCGAAGAGTGATGATTACAGCCTGCTCAAAATCAATTTTTGCCTGCAACTCGTCGGTACGATGGACGGACGAAAACTCTGCGATCATATTCTCCGCTTCTTGGATTAGCCCCCTCAGTCCGACTTTCATGAGTTTTCGAAAATCGGGAAGCACTTCGCAGGTCGAACCGTTGCGGCAGCCGACCGTCATCACTCCAACTCGCTCTGCATCAAGAACATCGTGATCCATTGCTGCATTACAGACATCTTCAAACGAAGTTCCGCTCCAGCGACGGAGAATATCTAAAAGATCTTTTCTTTCCTCTTTCGGTATGCGGACAGGGTCGGTCGGTCTTGTCTCAAACAGGTCTATTTCGTCAATAATCCACTGCGTACCCCATTCAGGAAAAACGGGGATCCCCCGGAAACGCTCGGCCTGGTTGCCGACGATCAGTTCGCCGTCGTTTATCAGCAGAGTGCAGTTATCCAATATGTGTTCAAAAGCTTTTGCGTTTTGCAGAATCGGCGGATTCAGGAAGTTTCGCTGGTACGCTTCTGTTACCAGTCTTGCGCGTTCTACACAGATACTCGGCTTTGTTGTACGAAGATTTTTTCTTAATAATTGTACACGGGATGTCACAAAGGATCCCTCCAATCATAAAATTTATATATGCCTATTGTAGCATCATTTTTTTAACATTTCTTTGCTTAAAAAGGCTTGTTATATGCAAATCTCGTGCTATTATTTAAACGGAGTAAATTGATAAGGACATTGTGCTCTCTGTATCTTAGCCAATTTTCTTTGTCTTAAAATGAAAACAGCCCGTACTTGACGGGCTGAAAAAATAACGAATGTTAATTTTTAAATGAAGAAAAGGCTGGAAGACAGTTGGCAGAATGAAAGGGGATGAAGAAAATGGAAGAAAACGTTGTCGAAATCAATTCAGCAAAGGAGTTTTCATTTTTTCATATTATCGACGAATCGGATTTTTTGGGTTGTTTTCATTGTCATGATTTTTATGAGGTATATATCAGTGTATCCGGCGGGAAAAATTTTATCATCAATAATAAAATTTACGATATGATGCCACGTGATCTTTTTATCAACAATAACTATGAAATACATAAAACTACAACGCTTAAAGGAATTCCTTATGAACGATATGTGCTTGAATTTAAGCCGGAATTCGTCCTGCCATATTGTACAAACAATACAAATCTTCTACATTATTTTCGTGTTCGTCCCGAAAATTTCAGCCATAAAATCAGTTTAAGTGTTGAACAGTTTGAACATTTGCTTATGTTGTTTAATAAATATGAGAACTTAAATAGGGATGTCTATGGCAAAGACGTATTGGAAAAAATCTATTTTATTGAAATGCTTGTCTATATATCCAAAATCTTTAACAATGAACATAAGGAATATAATCGGACAGAATATATAACGGTGATCACTCCGATGCTGAATTATATAAGCGAAAATCTTTCCGGGGATTTATGTCTTGATCGGCTTGCGTCACAAGTTAACATTAGCAAAGATCATATGTGCAAGCTTTTTAAAAAGTGTACTGGCACAACAATTAATAAGTTTATTGTAAAACAACGGATCGCCAGAGCAAAAGAACTATTAAACCAAAAGCTATCGCCGACGGAAGTGTGTGCAGAGGTTGGGTTTAACGATTATTGCCATTTTATCCGTACATTCAGGGAAGTCGTTGGAGTTTCTCCCGTTAAATATTCTAAAGGGATGCGAATAGATTGAATTCTGATTCGAATTCAAGAAATTTAATTCTAGAGTTCTGATAAAATAAGGCTTGTCTTGATTGGCAGTCTCATTCAAATTCACAGTAAAGGTAATCTTCGTCGGATCCGGTAATGCGTACGGTTTTTAGTGTGTTCCTCAAGTTTTCTGAAGATTTTACCCGTACTGGACAGTAATTTTTGGTATGCCCGATAGAAAATGGGTAGTCTTCACTTTCAAAAAGAATTTCATCTACTTTACCGACTTGCGCTTTGAGAAAAGTATTCTTAAGTTCTTTGGCAACTGCGCCTGCTTCTCGGGCGCGCTGCTCTTTTACTATTTTCGATATCTGATTTTCTAGTTCCGCTGCTTTTGTTCCTAAGCGTTTCGAATAAGGGAAGACATGTACCATAAAGAGTGAACAGTCCTTTATCAAAGAGAGGCTGTTTTGAAAGTCTTCTTGGGTTTCGAAAGGAAACCCTACGATCAAATCAGTCGTTACAGCACAACCTGGAAACGCAGAGTAAAGGCGATTGACTGCTTCGAGATAATCCTTGGAACGATACTTTCTCCCCATTTGTTTTAGGACTGTGTCGGATCCGCTTTGTAGTGAAAGATGAAAGTGAGGACAAAAATTTTTATACCCGGAAAGAGCATTGCAAAATTGATCGTCAATCGTTCTCGGCTCAAGTGACCCGAGGCGGATTCGAACATCCGGCAATTCTGCTAAAATACGTTGGATCAGATCGTAAAGCGCTGGTTTTTCGTGCAAATCTTTTCCATAGGATGAGATTTCAATACCTGTGATTACTATTTCTTGAAATCCTTCTTCACGCAGCCTTTTTGCTTCAAGTAATACATCATCAGGAGACAAGGAACGGGACCTTCCTCTTACATAAGGAATAATACAGTAAGTGCAAAAGTTGTCACACCCGTCCTGTATTTTTAAGAGAGCTCTGGTTCGGCCTTGATTGGAATCCGCTGATAGAGGTTCGAATACCCGGTAATGAGATACGTCGGAAACCAGTTTCTTAGGCTCGTGTTTGATATAAAACTCTTCCGCAAGAGATACGATGTTTTTTCGATCTGTGACACCGCAGACGATATCGGCGCCAAGAGATGCAACTTCGTCGGGCTTTGTTTGAGAATAACAGCCGCATACCGCAATAATTGCATTCGGGTTTTCGCGGCGTACGCGACGTATGACCTGTCGGCACTTTTTATCGCTTAACGCGGTAACTGTGCACGTTGTAACCACATATAAATCAGCACCCGGTTCAAACGAAACAACGGAATGTCCTTGCTGTAAAAACAGTCTTTGCAAAGATCCAGCCTCGGCTTGGTTAACCTTGCAGCCTAATGTATAAAAAGAAACTCTCATTTGGTCTCCTTTTTATTGATTTTTCTAATAAACATTATTGAAAAGCGAGAATGATTCAATTATAATAAATCAGATGAAAAGTTACAATACTATGTGTATACAGTAAATGAGGTATTTCTATTATGAAATCCATAAAAGTACATCTATCCTATATTGATGACGTCAAGAAAATCGTCGAGTCGGCAAACCATATGAAATGTGATGTTGATTTGGTATCCGGAAGATATGTTATTGACGCGAAATCCATTATGGGAATTTTCAGCCTTGATTTCTCTAAACCGATCACACTGGAGATACATGGAAATGATGAAGAGGCCGACAACTTTATTAAGGAAATCAAGGACTATGTAGTGGAAGAATAAATCTGTAATCTATAAGTAGAAAATAATCCGTCACAGGCACAGCGGCCTTGGACGGATGTTTTTTATTTTACGTGTGATTTTTTAAAAAATGGGGAATAAATATTAACGGGGTGATGCGCGTGTGGGAAAAAATTAGGCAATATAAATATTCAATTATTTTTATACTGAGCATTGTTATTTCTGCGCTTATCTGCCTCGTTATGTTGTTTCAATATCAGGCGTCAAAAAGGAACAATGTATCAAAACAGAATTCCATCACCGACCACGGTAAAGAATATAAGTATGAGCCCAAAAAGGACGGTACAATCATACTAAAAGAGACTGATGTTGAAAAAATGATTACAAAAGAATTACCTGAAGGGTTTCCTCTGCAAAATATTAAAATCACTTTGGAAAAAACAAATAAGGCAACTCTAACGGGAGAAGTTGAACAGGATAAATTAAAGGCATATATAAGTAAAAGCGGCGATAAGTTAAATTCTTATATAGAGATGGGTTTAAAACTCTGCCCGAAAACAATAAATGTCAGCGCGGTATTTGACGTAGGGATTGCTGCTGACGGCGGACTTATTATATTAACTACGCGAAAAATTGAAGCCGCCGGTGTTACTCTGCCGGACGGGACACTTCCGCAGGATTTTTTTGACGGATTAAACGAATCAGTCAATCGCGCTCTGACAAATAGCGGATACCTTTTTCAGAGCATAAGTATTAAAGATGGCTATGTAGAATTAATCCCTTAAGATTAAATGTTGTCTTATAGCAACCGGAGCATTCCTCCGGTCTTTTTATTGCGCCAAAGTTAGAAATATGATAAAATATACAGAATTATAAGGTAATGGAATGAGTGATGTAATGCCGCAAAACAGAATACTTGTATCTCCTGAAGATCTGGACAGGCAATGCGGTTTTATCAATAAAATCAGAGATAGAAATATTTCGAAAATCAGCAAAACGGGACATGCACTGCTTGCTTTTACAGATACCTACGGCTGTCAGCAAAATGAAGCCGATACCGAGCATTTGCGCGGAATGCTGATTGAGATGGGGTATTTGCTAACCAGTTGTGAAGAAGAGGCGGATGTGATTGTCATTAACACCTGCGCGGTGCGGGAACATGCCGAAATGCGTGTTTTAGGCAATGTCGGTGCGATGTCACATATTAAAAAAGCAAAACCGAATCTGATTATAGCGATTTGTGGGTGTATGGTACAGCAAGAACGGGTACAGGAAAAATTAAAAAAAAGCTACCCTTAT
>JANZZB010000009.1:16826-19421 GCA_026419635.1 Clostridiales bacterium
GTGGATTTGGTTTTTGGAACACATGCAGTGTGGCGCTTTCCGGAATTGCTTTACGAAAAACTTACAAACTCTAAACGAATCTTTGATGTTTCTGCAGATGAAGCTGGTAAAATTGCCGAGGGGCTCCCGACCCACAGGGACAGAGAAGGTGCAAAAGCTTGGCTTTCAATCATGTACGGCTGCAATAATTTCTGCTCTTATTGCGTTGTTCCATACGTGCGGGGGCGTGAGAGAAGCCGTGATATATCCATGATCGAAAAAGATTTTGTCGGATTAATTGAGGCCGGTTACAAGGACATCACTCTTCTCGGACAAAATGTCAATTCCTATGGAAAAGATGTTGAGGGAAGCCCTGATTTTTCCGATTTGCTTTATCGATTAAATGCAATAGACGGTGATTTTAAGATCCGATTTATGACAAGCCATCCAAAGGATGCGAGTGAAAAACTGATCAACGCCATTGCAGAATGCGAAAAAGTTTCAAAGCATCTTCATGTTCCGTTTCAGGCGGGTAGCAACCGGATATTAAAGCAGATGAATCGCGGTTATACAAAGGAAAAATATTTGTCTCTTATTGCATATGCTAAAGAAAAAATTCCGAACCTTGTCCTTACAAGCGATGTAATTGTCGGTTTTCCGGGCGAGACGGAAGAGGATTTTTTAGAAACGCTTGATCTAATCCAGAAGGTGCGTTTCCATGCGCTTTTTACTTTTTTATATTCTAAACGTCCCGGAACAAAAGCTGCTGATATGGAGGATAACGTATCTAAAGAAGAAAAACAGAAGCGGTTTGACCGTCTGCTACTAATACAAAATCAGATATCAAAACAGCTTCATAACGAGTATGTTGGGAAAACGATGCGTGTACTGATTGATGCTTTTAGTGAAGACAATCAATTTGCTCTTGAAGGCCGTACGGATGGCGGAAGGCTTGTACACTTAAACGGGGACCGAAGTCTGATCGGTACGTATCAGGATATAAAAATCGAACGAAGCTCTACATGGGCGCTGTTCGGTACAATAGATGATAAACAAAAAAAACCGGAGGCGCTGTAAAGATGGCCGAATACACCCCGATGATGAAGCAGTATCTGGATATAAAGAATGCGTATAAAGACAGCATACTTTTCTATCGTCTCGGCGATTTTTATGAGATGTTTTTTGAAGATGCCGAGGTTGCGTCCAAGGAACTTGATCTGGTACTAACCGGAAAAGACTGCGGACAGGAAGAACGGGCACCGATGTGCGGAGTGCCTTATCACAGCTGCGAAGCATACATTGCAAGATTAATCCAAAAGGGTTATAAAGTTGCAATCTGTGAACAGATGGAAGACCCAAAACGTGCCAAAGGGCTGGTCAAACGCGAGGTTATCCGGATGATTACGCCGGGCACAGTGATCGAAAGTTCCATGCTCGACGAGAAAAAGAATAATTTCATTTGTGCGGTATGTCTGGATGACAATGCCGCCGGTGTCTGTTTTGCTGATATTTCAACAGGAGAATTTTACGCGACCGGCATAAAAGACGGCGACCTTGCACAGGAAGTCATTAATGAACTCGGCCGGTTTGTCCCCTCCGAAGCGATTTTGTCAGGGAATGCATCTCAAAACACGGTGATTACAAGGTTTTTAAAGGATAGGCTCACCTGTTTTTTTGGATCGACGGATGAAACGCTATTTGATTTAGACTCTGCTCTCGAAATAATAAAAAAACAATTTAAGGAGCAAGATTTAGACGCTTTGGGCGTAACAAGCCCTCCGCATATTGCAAAAGCAGTTGGTGCATTGATTGCATATCTGAACGAAACACAAAAAACAAGTCTTTTACATATTAATACGTTAAACGTCTATCTGCAGGGACAGTTTATGGAACTGGATGTAACGGCCAGACGGAATCTCGAACTCTGTGAGACGTTGTGGACTAACGAAAAAAAAGGCTCGCTGTTATGGGTTCTAGACAAAACGGAAACCGCAATGGGCAGCAGACTGATGCGGAGTTATCTTGAAAAACCTTTGATTGACGTTGCACAAATCAAAAAAAGGCAGCAAGCGGCTTTAGAACTATTTTCTGATATGATTGGACGCGGGGAGCTCAAAGGATTACTGAAGAATATATCGGATATGGAACGTCTGATCGGCAGGGTGGTGTATGGAAATGCGAATTGCCGAGACCTGCGGGCGTTATCTAAAACGGCGGAATTTTTACCAAAGATCAAGAATGCCATATCCCGTTATAAAACACCCATGATGCGAGGGCTTCTCGACTGCATTGATGAACTTTCTGATCTTCGGGAGAAAATTGAAAACGCTATAGTCGAAGAACCGCCATTTTCCGTGCGGGAAGGTGGAATGATTAAAAAAGGGTATAATGAAGAAGTGGACCGCTATAGAAAGGCAAGCACTGAAGGTAAGACCTGGGTTGCGGCGCTTGAGAGTTCAGAGAGGGAAAAGACAGGTATAAAGAACCTGAAAGTAGGCTTTAACAAAGTTTTCGGATATTACCTGGAGGTTACAAAGTCCTACTATTCACAGGTGCCCCAAAGCTATATCAGAAAGCAGACTCTGGCAAACTGTGAAAGATTTATCACACAGGAGC